>JBPCXM010000498.1:0-6559 GCA_051008535.1 Pseudomonadales bacterium
CGAAAGAAGTCCTGCTTAGCGGGATACTGGTAATCGGGAAAGTTGTATTCGCTGATGAAGTCAGACAGCCGAAAATAAGCCCCTTTGCGGAATGACACCAAATCAACGTCGCCAGTCTCGATGTTGCGTTTCAAGGTCGCAATGTACTGCGCGTCCTGGTCGGCCACTTGTAACACCCCAGACAACGGCAAAGCACGCGATGGCACGCCGGCGTGTCCCCACATTTCCGGGGTCGATAGGCCGTCCTTCTTGCTCGTTGCCGCGAGGTCTGCCACACGAATTAAGTCCGCATTGCGTTCTTTGTGAACGATGAGTACATAGTCTTCGGGTTGCTCTTGCTGATTGGGTGCGGTGAACTGAATCACATCGAGCGGCGTATTGCCGTAGCCAAGCTCCGCCACAGTCTTACCACGCACGTTGGCACCGTCTTTGAGTGCTTTCGTTGGAATGGTCACCAGCGGCGTACAAGTGTAGGCGGCGACAACGGTTTGTTCCCCATCCAGGTCAAGCACCGTCATCGCGCGGATGGGTGCACGCGTTTCGATCTGATCGTGCACAGTATGATAGATTTCAATATGGGTCGTATCGTTCGCGTCTTTGAACGGATAGGGAATTTGCCGAAGCGTCGAGGCAAATTCACCCGTAGATAGACCTGAGACGTATAGTGTGCCGTCCACGTAATCGAGATCGGTGATGGCGAGGGTTGTCGCAGGGATGTCTCGCCAGAACTTCACGCCGTCGTTAGCGGTGCCGTCGATTCTCTTAGCGGTCTGCGAAAGCTTGGAGAGATCAACAATCGTGATGTGACCCGCGGTGTTGGCGCGCACGATGGCTGGACGCGGCTTTTTGTTTTCATTCACTGTCAATGAGATCCAAATTTCGCCGCTGACCGGATGTGTGGCGATGTCGTGATAGATTAGATCGCGATCGCTAACGCCGAACTTCCTCGCGATGGACTGGCCAAAGCCGATGAGGTTGTAACTGGCTGAACCGCTGGTGGGTTTTGCGTTTGGCAGCGTGTAGGCAAACACACGTCCACCATCTGAATCGGCAACAAACAAGGTGTTGTCATTGGCAAATTCGAGTGCACCGACTGAGGTCGGGGTGGCTGCATATGTGGCTTGCGCCAAGAGCAGCGCGATAAGGGTCAGGGTGTATTTCATGCGTTCCTCCTTTGTGGCCTGGCGTTAATCGCTCATGCGGCTTCTTTAACGTTCGGATTAGCGTGGATCAAAGCTAGACCGACCTTGCTGGAGGCAACGAAGTCGAGCGCGTCGATTTTAGCCGTCGAGCGCCTACCGGCAGCAATGTGATTCTACACCGGCCGGTGGCTTTCACAAAAAATACGATCTCAAAAAACAACGCAACCGGCCAGGTGCGGCCGGTCGAGCATCCAATAAGGCCTTATCGTGAACGCCTCTAGTCGGGTAGCGCAATGAGCAGGAAATCCCCGGCAGAATTTTCTGAACTCTTCGAACGATCACCAACACCGGAATCACCAGCCGAGCTGGACCATCGCATTTTGGATTATGCGCGCCGTAATGCGCCGCAGCCTGCCCGTAGCCGGCAACCACTATTTTTAACGACGGCTGCGACACTGTCGGTTGCTTGCATTGGCCTGCTGGTGGTATGTTATGGAGGTAAGTCTGCAAATCGAGTTTCTGAGTCAGATGTTCCGGCCGCAATATTCTGTTCTGACACCTCGCTGATCGACGATCGCAGACACTGTTATACTGCCAGCTTAATCGACGAACTCACTATTTTTGTTAGCGTGGCAATAACCTCAAAGCGTGAATTTGGCATTAGCCGTTCGCGCGGTAGCCGCAGCCGCCGCTGTTATGCCCCGCGCGCCGGTAGCCTATCCGTGTTCCGAGTGTAACAAGCGATGCGAAATCCAAATTCCAGTATTTTGGAAGGTAAGCTTGCATATGGCGTATCGAACGGATGCGTTCGATCACTTATACGCTAGGGGAGCCGCGGACCTGCTTGCCCTGCTTTGCACCCAGCGCTCCTCTACTTTAACGCTATGCGAAAAGTAACCAGTCTCGCTAAAATTGCCGTCGCGCCACTGCTGATCGCTTTCATAGTTTGCGTACAAATCCCGGCGCAGATTTATTGGCACAACAGCGAGGAATTCGTTTTAACGCTGAGTGCGTTGGCGCCCATGCTGTGGGCCAGCTTTGCCATTCTCTGCGCCATCTTGCTGTTGCCAGCCATGGTTCCGAATAAGTCGCTGCGCTTGCGCTATGTATGTTTTGCTCAAGCTCTGGCGCTGTTGGCATGGTTTACCGCCAGTTTCAGGTTTGGCGAGTACGGTGCGTTTGACGGCGGCGCAATAGACCTCGAGCCGCTATCGGCCGGCGCACTGCTGGAGCTTGGCGTTTGGTGTGTTGTTTTATGCCTGGCAGTTGTATTCGGTCGGAGGCTGGCACATGTGTTATGGCAGGCGGTTGCCTTCATTCTATTTGTGTCAGCGGTCACGTTAGTATGGCAGGCGCTGCAGCAGCACTTTGTAGGTGCCGAGCGAGAGCGCCCCAAGGTTGACAGCGCCGCTGTTTTTCACGAGCAATTATTCACGTTCTCCAGCAGCAAAAACGTTGTGCATATCGTGCTGGATGAGTTGCAAACCACCGTCACGTCAGCTCTGCTAAAGCACGATCCTGAACTCGGCGACGTACTTGATGGTTTCGTTTTCTACCCCAATACGGCGGCAAATTATGCGAGCACGTATATGGCGATCCCGGCAATGCTCACGGGGAAGATTTATCGTAACGAATACGACAAGGAAAAATTTATGGATGCCGCCATGCACGGCGACAGCCTGCCCAATGTGTTACAGCAAGCCGGTTTCAGGGTAGACCACCACACCATACCCACGCAGTGCGAAGGCACGCGGCTGCCGCACTGCAGCCCGATTCGCACGGGCCTGCCCAGCGCCGTTGCGCTGTCGTTAATTGATTTCGGATTTTTCCGCGCGGCGCCGGAATTCTTTAAGGCCGCTATACATAACCAGAACGATTGGTTTGTCATTAATCTATTTTTCGGTGGCAGCTATCACGCCACCTTGGGTGGTCGGGCGCATGTGTTGTTTGGCCAGTTTAACCGCAAGCTGCGCGTGGAGAACGCCGCGCCACCAACCTATAAATATTTTCATTCGATGCTGACCCATCGGCCATTAACTCTCACCAGCGAATGCGGCGGGCGCAGTGAACCCGCGAAAATGACCTTGCCGAACCGCCGGGCGCAGGCGCAATGCGCATTCATGCACGTCAAACACTTTCTAGAAAAGCTTAAAGCGCTGGGTATCTACGACGAGACCATGGTCGTTATCTCAGCGGACCACGGCAGCAGTTTTCAAATCGATAGTGAGATTGACACGCTGATAAAAGCCGGCATACCGCCCATTCATCATGCGCGTGCTCTCGCAACATTGCTGGTCAAACCTTTCGGCGCCAGAGGGGTACTGCGCGCCTCGCCCGTACCGGCACAGCTTTCCGATATTCCCAATACCGTTCTGGCCGATCTTGATATGGAATTGCTCGACCATGGGGAAGACATTGCAGCGTTACCCCAGGACGCGCAGAGAGTGCGGGAATTTATGTATTTCCGTTGGGATTTCAACATCCGCACGCTACCGCAGCTGCAAGAGAAACTCAGTTACTGGATTCGTGGGGATGTACGCAACGCGGAATCCTGGCAGCATGCGAGTTTTGCCGACTATATCGCGCTGAACCCCCGGCAAACGTTGCAATGTGGAGAAACGGTGAATTTTAGCAATCCAAACCTGGCCGACAAAATCGCGAGCGCCGGTCTGGACAAAGCGGAGTCCTGGGGCCGCTGGACTACCGGTGGCAAGGTCATGCTGTATTTCCGTTACGACGCGGAAAATTGCCAGCCCAATCAGCTTGCAATCCAGACCGGGGCGTTTGTCAACGATAAAAACCCAAAGGTCACTGCGGCGCTGCACCTCAATGGCGAGCCCTTGGGACAACTGACGTTGTCGGACCAGGAAGACTCAGACGCCCAGGGGAAACGCGTGTCCTGGCCGCTGCCACGGCGCTTGCTCAAAGAGGGTGATCCGAACGTGCTGGAACTCGATATTTCCGGAACGAATTCGCCGCATTATCTCGGTATGGCCGAGCATGACGACAGGCTTCTGGGGCTAGCATTAATCAGCTTAACGATAGACAAGGCAGATGTCGGCGGACTGACGCAGCGTTGACAGCGTTGGGCTACGGGTTATTTGCCGTCCTCTGGCGCTTGCCATAATTTCGCTACCTAACGAACTCATCTATTACGCAATTTCGACGACTATGTGCTATTAATTTACTAATTACCGGGTTACGGCGACCGATCGACACCGTCCACCAGGCGGTGGTGTATTTGGGCCTGGATACGCTGAAGAGCTAGATGACAGTGTTGACAATGACCGGTGTCGACGATAAACCCGCCGCGCTGATCGATTTGGCATTGGTGCGAGCGAAATTCTGCGAACTGGCAGGAGCGCGACTTGGTGGCAGTAATAAGGATACATTCTTCACCGTCGGGTTGCTATCGGTGCTTGATGCCATGCTCGACAGTGACATGGAAACCGTGCTTGATTCGTTGACCTTGTGCGACGAGGTGCATGATGCCTTACTGACGAGAGAAGGCATATTAGGCGAGGTGTTGAAGTTTGCCATAAAAATGGAATCTATCGACTCTGCGCCTACAACGCTGGGCAGCCTGGCCCTCGAAGAAATCGCTGGTTGTCACTACGAGGCGATGCAGTGGGCTGACGCAACGGCAATGGCTTCTTATCAGGCATGAGCTATCATCTGAGCGGAATATCTTACGCGGACGTTACGCCTGGCAGGAAAACAGGCCTTGCATTTATTGAGCAAACAAACGCCGCTCTTTAATAATCTCCACGGCCGATTCAGGAACCATCTGCTCCCACTGAGAGTCGTTCGCCGCAATCAAGGCTAATACCCGAGGCGAATGGATATTCAGAATATCTTTATTGAAGTTCGCTATGCCCTGCACTGCGCCGGATGCGCGCAAGTATTGAAACAGAAGACTCGTGACTGCATCCAGCTCAAGATCGTCGAGAGTTCGTATTTTGCCGCTCTGCTGGCATTGCGCCGGGTAAACGTACAAACCCGCATCATCGCTGAGCAGGTTCCCCAACGAAGTCAGCATTCCATGGTCGTAGGATTGATAGTGGCTGTTGTCTAACAATTCTTCCAAGCTGTCCATACCAAGTGCAAGTGCTGTGCGCCGCACGCCCGCGTGGCGCAAATAGGCCGCCAGCTTTTCGAAGCGCAGAAAATCGGAAATCAATACCGCATGGCCGGTAGCAGCGAGCACGTCTACACGGCTAATGAAGTCTGTTAGGTCAACGTCACCATCCGCAGACAGATGATGCATGGTGATTTCCATTACGGCGATATGATCTTCTTCAGGAAAATTCTGCTCGAATTGTGCCGCAGCACTGTGTAATAAATCGATATTGACGTGCGTAAGCGGCCGGAAGCGGCCACGATGGACCACCACCGATTTCTTGCGCAGGTATTCACAGGCTTGCAACACCTTGCCATCCGCCGCAAACATCGCGGCACCGGTGTAACCCATTTGCACCAGACGCAGACTCATCACCCGGTTGTCAACATCCTCGAATGCCGCGCCGGAGAATTCGACCATATCGATCTCCAGCCGTTCAGAGGTCAAGCCGTCCATCAAAGAACGGAGGAGCTGCTCCGGTTGTTCGGCCAGGAAGGCGGCGCCGTAAACAAGATTGACGCCCGCTATCCCTAGCGCATTCTGCTGTAGGGCATTGACTGTATCGAGAAGACGAATATGGATAATGATTTGACTGTCGGCCGCGCCGGGGTGGGCCTGGAACTTGATACCCATCCATGCGTGACATTTGTTAGTATCGTGAAAATTGCGCGCGGAGACGGTATCCGCAAACGCGAAAAACGCCGTGTTTTCACCGCGTTGGTCGCTTAAGCGCTCAATATTCAGATTATGCTCCGTCGCAAGCATGGCTTGTAGGCGTTCGCGCGCTACGTACCGGCGGCACTCACCATAAATCGCATCGCTAACACGCATATCGTAGGCCGAGATGCTTTTGGAGATTGTGCCTGCTGCTGCGCCGGCCTGGAAGAACCAGCGCACGACTTCCTGACCGGCGCCAATTTCGGCAAATGTGCCATAAAGTGTGTCGTCGAGATTGACCCGCAGGGCCTTTTCTCGTGTGTCCGTGGGGTGCTCTTGCTTCGGCATAATGTCATCTCATTGGCGATCGGAAAGTTATAGCTACAGGTGGGCGATTTAAATGCCCTGTCTACCGGTATCGGCCAACACTGAGTTTTCTTTAGCCGCAACGGCAACGCGAAGTGCGAATTTTTAACGCAGGAGAAAGCCGTGCGCAAAATCGTCGTTTACATTGACAATCCACTCATTGCAACCAACGACCGACGCGCTGCCCTCTATGTGTGGTATAACCGCCTTGTGTGGTCCGTAATCTAGCGTTTCGATGATCGAGCCCGCAAAAACGGATCCTACGATACTTTCC
>JBPCXM010000499.1:0-3867 GCA_051008535.1 Pseudomonadales bacterium
CTTCTTCCCTTTGCAGAATCGTGGTGGAGCCTCCCTTTTACAGCTAGTTCCAGGAGAGAGTCTGGTCCAAGATGCTGTCGGATTGTCTTGGTGGGGAGGGTATGCTCTTTCCCCCTTTCCTATCATGTCAATACCTGATGAACAAGGAAGTCGCTGGGTCTTAGATCCAATACAATTTTTTCAACGTGCCTTGCAACTGCAACCCTTTCCTATTCCCGAGACCACGACCCGATATGGACGCCGCCTCATGTTGGTACATGTGGACGGAGACGGCTTTCCAAGCCGCGTGGAATTTGCAGATGCTTCAGCCAAGATTGAATATGCCGGGGAAATGCTGCTTGATGATATTCTTGGTCACTACACCATTCCAACGACTGTTTCCATAATTGAAGGCGAAATTGGTGGAGCAGGGTTATATCCAAAATTATCAAAACGGTTGGAGCATGCGTCAAAAAGCATCTTTGCGTTACCTCACGTGGAAATTGCTAGTCATTCATATTCTCACCCTTTCGCTTGGCAACCCGCGTATACCCAAGGAGTCAAACAACCGCAATTACCCATCCCAGGTTACACGTTTACTCCCGATCGTTTGGTCCGAGAAATTAAAGGGTCCGTTCACTACATTGATCAGCAATTAGCACCTCCAAATAAATCAACGAAAGTTTTTTTATGGACAGGTGATTGTAACCCTTCCACTGAGGCCTTGAGATTAGCCTATAACCAGGGACTGGCGAATATGAATGGTGGCGATACCATCATTACCAAACAAAATAATTCCCTGACTGCTGTGGCTCCTCTGGGTATTCAAAAAGGGCGGTATCTCCAAGTGTACGCTCCAAACCAAAATGAAAACATGTATACCAATTTATGGAAAGGCCCCTTTTATGGCTATCAGCAAGTCATCGAGACCTTTCAGCTCACAGAACTCCCTAGACGGTATAAACCTATCAATATTTATTATCACACATATTCCGCGAGTAAAAAGGCTTCATTAACCGCATTGCACAAAGTCTATGACTGGGCTTTAGCACAACCGGTGAATCACATCTTTGCTTCGGAGTATGTGCAATTGGTGCAGGATTTTTCACGTATGGTTGTTACGCAATCCAAGAGTGGATGGCAATTGTTAAATTTAGAGACGGCAACCGAGATTCGTGTGCCTCAATCGGCGGGCTACCCAGATTTGCATGCGAGTCAGGGGGTCATCGGCTATGTCGATCATGGAAGTGAAAGATATGTGCATCTTGATCAATCCCGTTCCCCATTTCTTGTATTGACTCCTGACGGGCCGACACAGCCATTTTTAGCTTCTACGAACGGGGATGTCATGAAATGGAATCGTACGCAAGATGGAATTGAAGTAAGTCTGAAAGGGCATGGCTCATTAACGAGTGTGATGGGGAATGTAACATCGTGTGAGGTGTTGCAAGGTTCTTCGCCTACGCAGCAAAAAATTGATGGATCCTATCTCATGCTCCGCTTTGGTGAAGGACAGAATGAAGTTGTTTCAATCACCTGTAGATAATGCCCCTGGATCTGCTAAACCCGAAGAGCGTCTGTTTCCTGTTTGGAAACTTATCGGCCTTGGCATCAGCGTCATGGTGATGATGTGGATATTGTATATCAACCAACCAATCTTGAAACAAATAGAAAAAGTTGAGCATCCAAGTGATATTAGTCTGTTCTTTTTGGAAAACATCCACAAGGAAAACCCACAAGACGAATCAAGGCGTGCATTACTGGCAAAACATCAAATGGAAATCGGTGAATTTAATGAGGCTCAAAAGATTTTGCGGCCTCTTTTGCAGAGCCTTGATCCGGAGTTACGAAAGGAAGCTCGCTTACTGGATCTTCGAATCATGGAAATGTGGATCCTCGCGGGGGGTCAAGATGATCAGAAAAATCTAGAGATGGAAAAGGTTATTGCTACAAGAGTTCGAGAATTATTGAAAGACTCACCTTCTCATGAAAACTTACCCAGTTTAGCAGAGTCAGCTTTGCTAGCTCGGGATTGGGAGTTGGCGACACAAGTGTATGGGCAATTGGCACAACGGGATCCGGCCAACCAAGCTTCTTGGTATCGAAAAGGAGCGAAACTTGCGCTTGCAAAAGGTGCGTATACCAAAGCTGCTGAGTTTTTCTTGCACGCTCGATCCAAGAGTCAATCATTCGAAGATAAACGAGAAGATTATTTATCGGCACTCAAGGCTCTGGTAGCAGGTGATCAACTTCAAGAAGCCTTAGTGCAAGCAGAAAAACATCTTGGGGACCTGGACCGGGATGATGTCACTTTGAAATTTTTAGTGAAATTAGGGAGGGCGGCCGGGAATGGAGCCTTTGCACAAAAATATGTTGAAAAGCTTTTGCATGTATCGCGTTTAGGATTCGGGAATCGTAATGTCAAATTTTTACCCAGCAACTTAAGTTTTCCCTGGGGCATGAGCATTCACCAAAAGAATCTTCATTCGAACAAAGAATGGGATACAGTCAGGAGACATGGAATTTTGAATTGGCCCTTGGTGAAAACCATTTCCAATTCTAAAATGAATCCGATCGTAGTTAATCAAAAAACACTTCGTCCATATGATCCTGAAGTTTACGAGTTAGCGTATACGGTGTTGGTGGAGAACGGACAATTGGAACAGGCGTATACCATTGCGCAGCGCGCGGGGCAGGCGGTGCCAAAAGATCTCCAGTGGCGGCAGCGGTGGGCGCAGGTAGCGGAATGGACGGGCCGGGCAGGAGAGGCGTTGGCGCAGTGGCAGGTGGTGGCGCAGCAGGCGCCGAGTGTCGAGGCCTGGACGGCGCTGGTGCGACTCGCCCCGGGGCTCACGCAACCAGAGGAACAAGCGCGAGCGCAGGCAGCCTTAGAATTGGTAGTGGCGCAAGGGCCGGCGGCAGAGCAGCGGCAGGCGCGGTGGGCGTTACTGGAGCGAACGCTCAACCCGGCGCAGGTTCAGGCGCATGTACAGGCCTTGCTCCCGACAGTGCAGACGGTGGTGGAAGGCGAGCAATTGTTGCACGTGGCGTTAGAGACTCAGCAGTGGGCAGAGACTGAGCAGGTGTTGACACAGCTCATGACTCTAGGAACCAAGGCCCAAGGGCAGGCGTGGTATGAGCAGAGTGCGGAGCACGCGTTAGGGCAGGGGGCATATACACAGGCGGCGGCGTGGTGGTTTGCGGTGCAAGGGCAAGCGGCAACGCGCGACGAACAGCGGGCGGCGTTTCAAGCGGGCCTGCAGGCGTTAGTCGCGGGGCAGCAATTGCAGGCAGCGGTGGCGGCGGTGCAGCAGCAGCTGGGGGAGTTAACGACGGATGGAGCAGCGGTCATGAGCGCGGTAGAGGTGCTGCGAGCAGCTGGTGCCGGACAGGAGGCCGGGCGCTATCTGATGGGTCTATGGGCAGTGGGAACTCCAAAGTATGAGGCGGCTCTTTATGAGGTAGCGTATACGGTGTTGGTGGAGAACGGGCAATTGGAACGGGCGTATATCATTGCGCAGCGCGCGGGGCAGGCGGTGCCCGAAGATCTCCAGTGGCGGCAGCGGTGGGCACAGGTAGCGGAATGGACGGGCCGGGCGGGGGAGGCGTTGGCGCAGTGGCAGGTGGTGGCGCAGCAGGCGCCGAGTGCCGAGGTCTGGGCGGCGCTGGTGCGCTTGGGTCGAGGATTACGAAATCTTCAAGCATGGACTTTTGGCCTGGAAGAAATGAATAAACATTCACAGCTTTCTCCCGATCAAATCAATGAATTGGCTGGTGCGTATGAACAATTGGGACAACCAGAAAAGGCTATTGTTCAACTGCAAGCGGAGTTACAAAAAGAACCCAAAAAAGAGGTTTTGGAGCATTTAGGGTTGGTCTATGAACGGA
>JBPCXM010000500.1:0-3206 GCA_051008535.1 Pseudomonadales bacterium
GTGGCCAATTCACCCAAGCCGTGCCAAATAGCTTCTAACTGCTGATAGGCCTCTCTATGCTCAGGACTCCTAGACAACCATTCGTTTAGCTGCTGCCGGTCGCGCCCGGTAATTTCGCTGGCCTGCATTAGGGTAAACCAATCGCGTGCTTGCTGATTGACTTGCTCTGGCAGACGATTAAATTTTGTACTCATACTAATATCAATCCCTAATCACTAGGGGCTTGCAATGCTTTTTGGCAATCCGCCAGAGCTTTCGAAATATGCTTACGCACAACTGTTTCAGACAAACTGACCCGTCGCGCAATTTCCGCGTAGGATAAGCCGTCAAAACGACTCATCAGCAGCAGCTGCCTGCGTTTTTTTGGCATTCCCCAAAGTGCCTTTGCGATAATACTCATTTGCCGACTGCCTTCATAAAAGCGCTCCGGGCTCAGTTCTTCAACCGCTTCCGAGCCACCATGAACCACCTCGTCAATGTGTTTTTGCCGGACATGTCCACGCCTTTTTTGGTCTATCGCAATGTTGTAACAGGTTTTGTATAAGAATGCTCTGGGGTTTTGAATCGAGTGAAGGTCAATTTCCGCAATTCGAGCGAAGGCGCTTTGTACAACATCTTCTGCTTCGCTTTTAGTGACGCCCACGTGGCCAATGACATATTGACAAAGTTCTGATCGATATTGAACATATATGTCATGCATTGAAATTTCTGTGTGATCACACTTCATAGCGTAAGCGTATACCCAGGGAGCGCTCATTGCACTGAATAACAGACTAGATCAGTGCTTCAATTGACACCTAGTAGTATGGGACGCTTTAACCTGGCAAATCCGCCCCATTTGGCGGGAGAAATTTCTAAAGGACAGTTGCTGAACGATGTTTTTTTAGTCGAACACGTATTCGCCCGGTGCGTCGCGCAACGCTTTGTGACCTTTTATGCTGACCGCGATAGTTGGTGGTGCTATCTTTTTGCTGGTCTGCTTGTCGAGCCATGCATCCCACTCCGGCCACCACGAGCCTGGATTGATTTTTATCTCGTCGATCCAGACTTCCGGCGCAATAAACTTGTCACCCTTTTTACGCGTGTGCACTCGGTAGCGGCGGCGCGGATGTTCCGGCCCGCTGACGATACCCGCATTGTGCCCACCGCTGGTGAGCAAGAAAGTCAACTCGCAGTGCGTCAAACCGTGCAGCTTGAATACCGATTGCCACGGTGCCACATGATCGGTTTCGGTGCCCACGACGAACATCGGTACGGTAATATCCGACATTGAAATCGCCTTGCCACCGACCTTGAATTTGTTTTGCGCCAATCGGTTCTCCAGGTACAGTTGGGTCAGGTATTCGGTGTGCATGCGGTACGGCATACGCGTACCATCCGCGTTCCACGACATCAAGTCGTTGCGAGACGTTTCCTTGCCTATGAAATAACGGTCAACCATGCCAGCGTAAATCAAATCGCTGGCGCGCAGCGCGCTGAATGCGCCACCCATGTTTTTGCTGCCCAGATAGCCCCGCTTCCACATCAGCTTCTCGAGAAACGATAGTTGGCTGTGGCTGATAAAACGTGTGATCTCACCCGCTTCCGAGAAATCGGCCTGCGCCGCCAGCAACGAAATGCTCTTCAGCCGGTCGTCGTCATCGCGTGCCATCGCCGCGGCGGCAACCGACAGCAGAGTGCCACCAATGCAGTAGCCCACCGCATTGATTTTCTGTTTCGGACATATCGTGCTGACCGTATCGATCGCCGCTAACGTGCCAAGCTGCACATAGTCTTCGAAACTCAGATTCTTATCTTCTGCGTTCGGGTTTTTCGATGAGATGATAAATACGGTTTTACCCTGCTCAGTAAGGTATTTCACCATCGAGTTTTTTGGGGATAGGTCAAGAATGTAGTACTTCATGATCCACGCTGGGCAGATCAGCACTGGCTCGGCGCCGACTTTTTCAGTCACGGGCTGGTATTGGATCAGTTCGATTAATTCATTCTGGAACACCACCTTACCCGGGGTGACCGCCAGGTTTTCACCGACCTTGTAGACATCGTTTTCTTCAACACCGTTGTTGGCCGCGTCACGAAGCTGGTCTTTCACAAAATATTTCAAGCCGCGGAACAGGTTTTCGCCGCGCTCCTCGACCGTGGTTTTGATCACGTCTGGATTAGTCAGCGGAGTATTCGCCGGCGAGATCATGTCAAGGATACGCTCGATCACGGAGTGCACCAGAATTTCGTGATCAGAGCGCACACCTTCGATTCCCATAGTCGCCTCGGTCCACCAGTCCTTGGTGACCTGGTGACTTTGCGCGAACACTTTGAATGGCCATTTTTGCCACGCCTCCCCGCTCATGCGCCGCTCTATCGCAGAGGCTGGTCCTTCGGCTTCATTGTTAAAGAGGGACTCCACGCTGTAGATCCCGAGGTCGCGTAATTTTGTGAGCAGGCTTTGCGTCAGCTGCAACCTTTTGCCCGGCGAAATGGCGATATGAGAAATCCAGTCCAAAGTGGCCAGGCCAAGTTCCACCGGCGACATGCCCTGGCTCATCCGTGCCAGGGCAGTACGAAACTCACGGTCTATAGTGGCCAAGTCGGCATCATCTATTAGCTGCAGGCCGCGACGTTTTTCCACAGTGTTTTCCTTTTGTAGTTGAGAATATCGGATTGGTGAAAATCGGCCTGTCAGTACATATGCTGACCGCCATTTATCGACAGCGTGGCGCCGGTAATAAACTCCGCCTCATCGGCAACGAGGAACTGCACGCCGCGGGCGATATCTTCTGCCTGACCCAAGCGTCCGACCGGAATTTTGGCGACGATTTTTTCCAGCACATTAGCCGGTACCGCACGCACCATATCGGTTTCCACATAGCCGGGGGCAATCGCATTCACGGTCACCCCCTTGGCGGCACCTTCTTGCGCCAGCGCCTTGGTAAAGCCGTGAATACCAGACTTGGCCGCCGCGTAGTTCACCTGGCCGTATTGGCCCGCCTGACCGTTGATCGAACCAATATTCACGATGCGGCCAAAACTGCGCGAACGCATGCCGTCAATGACCGCGTGACACAGGTTATAGCAGGAGCTGAGGTTGGTTTGTATCACTGCCTGCCACTGCTCCGGTCCCATTTTATGCAAGGTACCATCACGGGTAATGCCGGCATTGTTGACCAGCACGTCGACTGCTCCTAAATCTTTTTCGATCTGCGCTACGC
>JBPCXM010000501.1:0-5019 GCA_051008535.1 Pseudomonadales bacterium
CGGCAACAACTTGGCAACCTTCAAGCTTGCGGCTGGAGACGATGACGTGGGCACCTTGCTCGGCTAGCAGCTTGGCTATCGCTTCGCCTATGCCGCGACTGGCGCCGGTGACCAGCGCAATTTTACCGGTCAGGTCGAATAGCTTTGTACTCATTTACGCCATCCTCTTAAAACGATCATTAATAATAGCATCGGCTTCGGCCATAATGGTGTCTATCAATTCTTGTACAGTTGGTATGTTGTTTATCAAGCCTGCAACCATACCACACGACCAGGCGCCCGCGTCCATATCACCTTCCTGCATGATTCTGGGGTAGACACCTGCCACTTCATCAATCATGTCTTCATCATTGGCCAATTTTTCGGGTGTGCCTTGCGTAAGTCCAGTGATAATACCCAGGCCACCGGCATTGGACACGGCGGCGGCCAGCTCAGCCAGCCCTACAAAGTGCATGTCGCCCTGGATAATCGGGTGTTCTATGTCGAATAGATCGGTAATTCGTGTTTTCATAGTTGTTCCTGGTTGATAAAAAGTAGAGCTTCGATATTGTCTTTGGGTATTATTATGTCATATATAATGCCATAATAGTATCGATGTTGTCGCACTTCTATCTCTGTTACCCGGCAAGAATAAGGAAACGCAATGCGCAATATTTTGGTTTTGGGCCTAGTCGTTCTGAGCACTATGGTTTGTGCTCAGGAACGGCAGTTGCTGTGGGGCGACACGCACCTGCATACGACCTATTCCTCCGATGCTTACACTAACGATAATTTACTTGCCGGACCGGATGTAGCATATCGGTACGCTCGCGGGATGCCAGTCGAACATCCATATCATAAAGCGCGGGTGCAAATAGAAACACCATTGGATTTTTTAGTAGTGTCCGATCACGCCGAGTATCTCGGCCAGATTCGCAATCTTCACCGTAATGGTGTTGATACATCTGATCTAGGACTGATAGATACGGTTAAGGCCTGGGTAGCCGAATACGTTCTTGGCGGCGCTATAGACGGTGGGGAAGGGCGATCGCTATTCGTCAGTATTTTACCCGACCCAGATCTGACTCCATTGCAAGATGCTGAAAACTCTTCGCTTGAAAGTAGTAACCTCAGCTTAATACCCATGCCCAAGCAAGTCGAGGTCGATACCTGGCGCATAATTACTGATACCGCCGATGCTTACAATGAGCCAGGCGTGTTCACCGCACTCATAGGCTGGGAATGGAGTTCCATACCCGGAGGGGCAAATTTACACCGCGTTGTTGTCAGCGATAGTGACGCGGCAATTGCACAAAAATACGACCCCTTCGGGCTGGACGACAGCCCATTCCCCGAAGATCTATGGGCCTGGTTAGAGAAAACCAGTGCGGCAACCGGTGCCGATTTTGCCGCTATACCGCATAATTCAAATATCTCAAAAGGCTACATGTTCTCAGACCAAAGCCTACGCGGCGAGCGCATGACGGCTGACTACGCGACATTGAGGGCCAAGTGGGAGCGTGTTGCGGAGATCACGCAAATCAAAGGCGACTCTGAAACGCATTCATCTTTATCGCCCGAGGATGAATTTGCCGATTTCGAAAACTACCCGTTTTACATACAGCGCAAGTTTACCGAATATCAACCGCAACGCGGCGATTTTATCCGTTCTGCACTAAAACTTGGCTTGGAGCTAGAGCAACAGCTTGGGGTAAACCCCTACAACTTCGGCGTTATTGGATCAACTGATTCACATACCTCGCTATCCTCCGCTGAGGAAGGCAACTTTCACGGTAAACTGGCGACGGACTCAGTTCCGGCCAATAAGCAAAATCAATTCAGTGAAGACGACAGAGGTAGCAGTGGTTGGGCGATGTCCGCCTCGGGCCTGGCTGCCGTATGGGCGCAGGAAAACACCCGTGCGTCAATCCTCGTGGCATTGAAACGGCGTGAAGTCTACGCCACCACGGGGCCTCGCATTAGCGTACAGTTTTACGGCGGCGCCGACTTTACCGAGGTTGACTTGGAGGCAGCGGATCTCTATAGCTATGCCACCAAGCGTGGAGTACCCATGGGTGGAGAGCTCGCTCGCAATGACAACGCTCCGACTTTCATAGTAACTGCCGCTAAAGACCCCGTCGGCGCCAACCTGGACCGCATCCAGATCGTTAAAGGCTGGCTAGATGCCAAAGGAAAATCTCAGGAACGAGTATTCAACGTAGCATGGTCGGACGACCGCTTATTGGCAGATGATGGTAGCTTACCGGCGGTGGGTAATACGGTTAATCTTAAAACAGGCAAAGTCGCCAACTCCATTGGCGCGACCCAGCTAGCAGGCGTCTGGCAAGACCCTCAGTTTAACCCTGATCGACCTGCGTTTTATTATGCTCGCGTGTTACAAATCCCGAGCGCGCGACATTCCTTGTTAGATGCGATTGCCTTGGGCATGGAGCACGCAGCGGATAATCCAGACACCATTCAGGAACGGGCTTACACCTCGTCTATTTGGTACCGGACGGGGCAGTAGAGGCAAAATGCGCCCAATAAAATGACATTGCTTATGTCTTAATCTGTTGATAGGATATAATCTGCATAGCATTGAGGAAACCAAGAATGAAGCCTCCCCACTGGTCCCTCGCGCTTACCGAAGCGCCTCGCGCGCTGATAGATATTACCAGCCTGCAGTTGAGTAAATGTTTACTGCGCAAAGCACCGCGCGGGGATGGCCACGGAGTAATGGTTATCCCGGGGTTTATGGGTGATGATCCCTTTAACAGACCACTGGTAAAATTTCTGAATGGTCTGGGTTATCGTGCCATTGGCTGGCAGATGGGCCGCAATCTTGGACCTCGCAGTTTTTCGGCTGATGATCTGCGCCTAAAGCTCGAGAATCTCGCGCGCGCCGGTGATGGGACAGTTTCACTCATCGGCCACAGCCTGGGGGGAATCTACGCGCGAGAAATGGCTCGCCTGGCGCCAGATTCCATACGCCAGGTTATCTCGCTCGGCTCACCCTTCGGCGAGGGTAACGACAGTGGCTCGCACGCCAGTCGCCTCTATAAAAGGCTCAACCCTGATCGCGAAGTCGACCCTGAACTGCTCGCGCGCCGGGAACAGATAGCGGAAGCGCCACCAGTACCGACCACTTCGATCTATACCAAGGGTGATGGGATTGTGAACTGGCGTACCACCGTGCAGAGCAAAGACCATGAGCAAACCCAGAACATCCAGGTCATTGGTAGTCACACCGGGCTTACCCTAAACCCGGCTGTGTGGTATCTGTTGGCTGATCGCCTGCGACATACAGCAAATACGTGGCAACACTTCGAATCCGCATTCTTCAATCACCATTGAGCTACGCTTCACAGTCATCTTAGCGGTTATGGTGCAACTCTTATCAACAGGCATGGCTGCCTTATAAACGCTATAATCCAAGACCCCGCCGCAGTGCGGTCTTACTTTCCTCCAAACCCCTGATAGACACCGCTGCATGAGTGACCATGCTGGAGCCGTGATACGTGCCTGGAAAACTGTGTAGCTCCACGTTCACACCCGCTTGTAACATCCGTAGAGCGTATTCGATACCCTCATCCCGAAGGGGATCATATTCCATGGTAGAGACATAGGCGGGAGGCAGGCCAACGAGGTCTTCTACCGTAGCCCGTGCAGGCGCCGCATGATAAGGCACATCATCTCCCCCGGGGGTATAGTTAGCACCCAGGTAATACTGCCAGCTTAAAATGGCGTTAGGGCGGTGCCACATAGGTGTATCGGTGAATGCCAGCATACTGCGGGTTTGTAGGCGATCATCCAGTTCAGGAATGCCCAACATCTGAAAGCACAGTTTGGGACCATTGCGATCACGGCTAAGCAAGGCCAGCGCCGCTGACAATCCACCACCAGCACTACCACCCATTACCCCAATTCTATCTACGTCAATATTCAATTTGGCGGCATTTCCCCGGGTCCAACAGAGGGCTGCATAACAATCTTCCAAGCCTGCAGGGTAAGGGTTTTCCGGGGCCAGGCGGTAGTCAACGGAAACAATCACAATGCCGAGGTCTCGACAAAAGTTGACAGCGCCCGCGTGTTCGGTATCCAGGCTTCCTACTGCAAAGCCACCACCGTGGATATAAATCAGCCCTGCGGTTACGCCAGCAAGATTGTCTGGTGTATATAGGCGAACCGGAACATCAGGGGCTCCTTCAGGCCCGGGGATTGCGCGATCCTCAGTCTCTATACCGCTTTCATCGATATCGGCGTTGAGAGCTGACATCATTTCCTCGATGCCGCAACGGGCGGCCACCGGGTTACCAAAATTGCTATCGGGCACCATCGCGATCATCTCGATGAGTTCGGGGTCAAAGTTGTAGGCCACGTGATCTCCTTTTACTTATATCGTTCTCTTTCATTTTGCATAAGATTTCCACTCAGTATTGCTGCCGATTCCATAATGACATATATTATGCCATAATACTGGCTTGGCAAAGCGCTTCCATGTCCGTAATTTTCGCACAATCGCATAAGGTACCACTACTATGGAATTCAAACGCACACCTGACGCACATTTCGACAATCTCGCGGATTATCCTTTCAAGCCCAATTACCAACAAATCGCCGATGGTGAAGGCGGCGAGTTGCGTCTTCATTATCTGGATGAAGGCCCGAGCGACGGCCCGGTCGTGATGTTGATGCATGGTCAACCTTCATGGTCTTACCTCTACCGCTATATGCTCCCACCGCTGGTCGAGGCCGGCTTTCGCGTTATCGCGCCGGACTTGATTGGCTTTGGCCGTTCCGATAAGCCTACCCACATCGAGGATTACAGTTACGCTGGCCACGTTGCCTGGATGAGTGAGTGGTTGACGACCCTGGGGCTTAACGAGATTACGCTGTTCTGCCAGGACTGGGGCAGCCTGATTGGCCTACGCTTGGTCACAGCCTTCCCTGAGCGCTTTTCGCACGTGGTGCTCTCCAATGGTGGGTTGCCGACAGGAATGATCCCTGAGGAGTTTACCGAGCCGTTGAAAGAAACCTACA
>JBPCXM010000502.1:0-10776 GCA_051008535.1 Pseudomonadales bacterium
AACGATGGGTGATTTTCCACCTAGCTCCAGAGCAACATTCCTTGAGTCTTCAGCAGCTGTTTTCATGATGCTGGCACCGACGGGATTACTGCCAGTGAAAGACACTTTACGAACGGCCGGGTTTTTACTTAGCTCATCCCCAATCTCTCCGCCGGGGCCGTTCACAATGTTGATGACACCCGGAGGCAAGCCGATCTCATCAGCCATCTTGCCGTATTCGGTCTCACTAAAGGGGGTAATTGATGCAGGCTTTACAACAACCGTATTGCCCGCGGCGAGCGCAGGTGCCATCTTCCAGGAACAAATGGAGAACGGAAAATTCCACGGAAGGATTAGAGCGACGACACCCATCGGCTCAAACCTGGTGACTGACTGTATCGCGCCTCGGTCTTTGTTATAGGAAACAGGGGTATTCTGGCGTTCATCCAGGTCGCGTGCCGCTTGTGCATAGTAGCGGAAGTATTCAACTGCGTTTTGAATATCCAGTATTGCCTCGTGATGGGGCTTACCGCTATTCAATTTGGTAATTTCCACCAGCCGATCATGTCGACGCTCAATGGCGTCCGCCATTTTGTCGAGATAATCACCCCGCTCTGTGCCGGTAGTTCTACCCCAGCTGGCGAACGCATCATCAGCTGCTTTAATCGCGCGCCTTGCGTCGTCAGCAGTACCCCTGGCCATTTCCCCGAGTAATTCGCCGTTAGATGGGTTCATCACTTTTGTGAGCTGCCCCTTGGACCCATCACACCACTTACCGTCGATGTAGTTTTTTACGGTTAACTCAATTGTCATTCGTCAATTCCTGTGCTTTGTGGGTGCGCGAGGCATAATCCCGTCTTGGCGAGGCTGGGTCTGTAATTGTGAACGTGCCGGCTGCCTGGACTATTTCTTACTACTGGACCTAGAAAAATATACTCAGATTCTTCGAAAGCACCACATTCTGATCCAAAGTAATGTAACGTTTGGCTATGCGCCACGCGCCCTCTTCTTTACGCAGCGTGTCGACCCGAGACCCAACGTAATAGGCCTCATCTCGCTCGGAACGGTTACGGTACAGCAGGTAATTGCAATAAGACGTTACCTCATTCTCCTGCTCGCCCGCCTCGACCTCGATATTAGTGATAAGGTGTCGGGTCCGGCTTGGTGGGTCTTCTGCCCACGCCATTCCCGTGCCGAAGCGTTTGATGCGCGAGGTCAAACTGAGCTTGTTTTCGTCAAAATATGCCAACTCGTCTTCGCCATGCAGTTCCTCTTCGGTCACACGGTCTTCGTCGTAAATACGTACCGAGCGACTTACAAATGGATAGCGGGTGCTACGGCTAGGCATAATGTAGCGCACATCCTCTGTGAATAGCTCCAACCACTGTTCAAACTGCCTGTTGTCCAGCAAGCGCGCTTCCCGATATAGAAATTGTTCAACCTCTCGTATCAACTCGTGTTGCATACTCAAATTTCCCTTTCTAACATTTATCTGTTGCACCCTGCCTTCGAGCTGCTCTGGATTCACCGGAGAAGCTCGCTTCAAGGCAATGACTTACAGCATCCACTGACCGCCGTCGACGGCGTAGGTCTGACCGGTAATCATGTCACTTTCGCCGGACAGCAGGAATATGGCCGCCCCAACCAGATCTTCTGGCTTCTCTTCACGGTGATTCAATGGGCCGACTACCAACGGTTGACGGTTCTTGCGAGCAGCCTCTTCCTCTTCGGTCTCTTCCTGGCTGACGGTCAGCCCAGGTGCAATAGTGTTCACATTAATATTGTGAGGCCCCAACTCACGTGCGACAGCACGAGTAAAGCCGATTACACCTGCCTTGGACGTTACGTAGTGCGTCATAAAAGGACAACCGAAAGAGACCACACCGGAGCTGATGTTGATAATCTTGCCTCTGCCCTGCTCTTTCAGATAAGGAATCACGGCTTTGGTGCACAGGAAAGTACCGCGAAGATTAACTGCCATCAGCAGGTCCCATTCCTCGACGGTGTACTCCTCAAAAGGAACACGCCTCATCGCCGGACGTTGGTATATCGCCGCGTTGTTGATGAGTCCGTCGACGCGGCCAAACTGATCTTTACCAGCTTTGGCCATGGCATTGGCGTCATCTTCTTTGGAAATGTCACCCGTAACGGCGAAGGCGGAATCACCCAGTTCGCTGGCAGTTTGTGCGGCCAGGTCACCATTGAGATCAGCTATAACGGCTTTGCCGCCTTCACGGATAATGCCTTCTGCGTAAGCCCGTCCGATGCCTTGTGCACCACCTGTAACGATAAATACTTGATCTTGTAATCTACCCATTGGTTTTTCCTCTTAAGGTTATGTGTTCGTTAAAGTTTGGCCGAATTAGCAGTAACCAATTCGACTAAGTGCTTAGCTTCGAGGTGCACAGGCACGGATTAAGCGTATCGCGGCTTCCTTAGCCCCGGGGCCAGAGCCCCGCGGCGTAATGATTGGCAAGGTCACCCCAGCATCGCGGAAAGTCTGAATGCGTGCGCGCACTTCATCTTCATTGCCAATCAGCGCCAGGCCGTCAATCATCTCCGCCGGAACCAACTGCTTCGCACGAGCCTGGTCACCGGCTTCCCAAGCTTTAACCACTTCGTCCAGCGCTTCGTCGTAGCCGCCCTGACCCATGATGTTGCGATAGCGAGGGAACTGTGCCACGTAGGGCGCGACGATTTCACGTACGTTGTTGCGCATCGGATCTTTGTCATCGGAGATACCACCGCCCAGAAACAGGCTGATATCCACTTCGCTGGCGTCGCGACCGGCGCGCTCCGCACCGATCTTAATGTTCTCTACCGCACTGCCTATATAGTGGGTGGAGCACCAGGTGAGAATGGCGCCTTCGGCGAACTCACCCGCGTTCTGCAGCATTTGTGGTTGCACCGCGCCCAGGTACATGGGGATCTTCTTGCGGGTGGGCTCAAACCACAACTCGTATTTTGGAATATTGTAGACTTTGCCTTCGAAGTTTTCGACGGTACCCTTCTCCATCATCTGTTCGACGATTTTTATAGTCTCCTTAAGGCGAGTAATAGGCTTCTCGTGTACCAGGCCATGTTCGGTTTCCACCTGGAATTTGTGGCTGGTGCCCAGCCCCAAACGAAAACGGCCGTCAGACAGTTCGTCGACGGTCGCGGCGGCCATTCCAATGGTCGATGCACTGCGGGCAAACACGCTACTGATTGCCGTACCCAGCGCAATTTTACTGGTTTGCAAGGCAGCGGCGGACAAAATGGAAAACTGGTCCCCTGCATGGCCTTCAGCCATCCAAGCCGACTCGTAACCCAGTTCCTCAGCCAGAACCATGCAATCTATAATATCTTTTGGGCCTAGGCCTCGGTTAAAAACAACACCAATACGCTCCATAAATCACCTTTTTTGTCGGGTTCCTGCTTCGAACCTCAAAGAATTAAATTGCTAGCTTTACGCCATACGATAATCGGAAATATCAAAACTCATCCCAACCGCGGTGGTCGACTATGCTCTCGCCGTCCAGTACTTCCGCCCAGCGCTTATAGAATATCCGCAACGCACTTTCACTCATACGAAAGTCACTGGCGAAGGCACCGAGATCTTCACGATACCTTTCATGGCCCTTGCCCATGGTAAGATGAACCGGGACTTGGCGGGACATATAGCCACGCGCAGCATCGGTACATTCTTCCCAGTTATCCATGTCGTCTTGCTCGAGAATCCCGCCAGGGCTAAATCCGCGTGTCACCGCAACACGAGTCGCCTCTTTCACGTCATCCGGAGCTGCCTTATCGACGAAAGCGTAAGACCAGATTTCAGTCTTGCCGGGACCCTTGGGGTGCCACACGCGGAATGTGCGTGAGTGGCCGCACAGAAACGCGAAATTCGGGAAGATATTGCCTACTACTGGCTTAACTTCCTTGATGCGCTCCCCCATGCGGGCCTGCACCTCTTCCTCGATAGATTTTTCGTACTCTAGCAATACGCGAACAGGTGGTTCAGTGATCACATTTGGGGTTACTACGCCGACGCCGTGGCCATTCCCGGGAGAGACGGCACCACCGCCTCCGGAAAAGTCCGATGGCATTTCTTCTGCGGTCAGATCAGTCGGGTATTCGAGTAAGGCACTCAAATGGGTCCAGTTGAGGTGGTAGGCATCGCTGGCGAAGTTCTCTGCCGGGAGCTTCCAGTTGCACTCCCCGGTCCACTTGTGTGAACTGGCAAAGACCTCAACGCCACCCTCACGCCGATCGAACATTGAATCCAGGTACCAGCGACTTTCGCCCAGAAAGTCCTCCAGGGATGGAGCGTTTTCGTCGAAAGTCGCGAAATAGAGGCCCTTATAGTTGTCAATTTTAGCGACGGGCTTTAGTCCGAATTTTTTCTGGTCAAACTCTCCGAAATAGCCGTCTTTCTTGTTTGGCACACCGACTAGATCGCCCGTGGCGGCGTAAGTCCAGGCATGGTAGGGACAGGTAAAAGCACTCGCGTTACCCTGGTCTGCACGGCAAACACGATTACCCCGGTGGCGGCACATATTCAGAAAGGCATTAACTTTGCCCTGTGTATCGCGCACTACCAATATGGGGTCTTCCCCCATGTACGTTGTTATGTAGTCACCCGGTTCGGGAATCTGTGTCTCATGGCAGAGAAAGAGCCAGGCGCGCGCGAAAATCTGCTCAAGCTCTTTTTGATAAATTGCATCATCTATAAAGATTTTGCGATCAACGAAACCGTTTTCGTAATCTATCAAATCCTGCATTTTCCCGACGTCAGTCATAGCATAGCTCCCATTAGTATATATTTTCTAACTGGTTAACCAGAAATGCCACGACTTCGCGACCTACCTGGAAAGGAGAAGCCTTGATAAGTGTCAGCTCTGAAAACCCAATGCGCCAACTCCCTCTGCTACCCAACCCCGCCATAATAACATCGATCTAACTTTCCAGCAAGATATAATTTCCAGTTCACCTAGAGGCTCTCGAAAGAGCGGTCCTCAATGACTGATAACGAAGGACATGCCCGCGACAATCGGAGTTTTTGTAGTAATCTAAATTTGGTACGGGCATATCGGCGACTTGGAACTGGGTTTTCCACGCACGAAAGGGATATTTTTCAAACTATAACTTTCCAGCAAGATATAATACGGTATAATGCCTATCATCCATCGTTCCGAAAGAGATCCCTATGAAATTGGACCTGGTAATACGAAATGCCAACGTTATCACCGCAACTGAAAACATGACTTGCGATATTGGTATTACTGACGGCGTAATCACCGCGCTGGCGCGCGACCTCCCCCGGGGGTCCCGAGAGATCGACGCTGAGAATAATTATGTATTCCCCGGAGGTATCGACAGCCACACGCACATCGAGCAACGCACCTCTATGGGGCTTATGTGCGCGGATGATTTCTACACAGGTACCCGCTCTGCCGCCCACGGTGGCACAACCACTATATTATCCTTCGCCGCCCAGCACAAAGGCGATTCTCTGATTGACGTAGTCTCCGATTATCACGCCCTGGCCAGGGATAAAGCGGTTATCGATTATTCTTTCCATATCATTGTATCCGACCCGACAGAGGCAGTTCTTACAGAGCAGCTACCAGAGCTCATTCGTCAAGGTTACACCTCCTTCAAAGTTTATATGACCTATGAGGCGCTGCGGCTGAACGATTATGAGATGTTAAATGTGTTTTCGCTGGCCCGAGAAGAAGGCGCCTTGACTATGATCCACGCCGAAAACCACGACATTATTCGATGGCTCACAGAGCGATTGGTCAAAAACGAGGCCACTGCTCCGAAATTCCACGCCGTAAGCCACGCAAGACTGGCCGAGAGTGAAGCGACAACACGAGCAATTACTCTGGCGGAATTTATCGATACACCCTGTCTGATTGTTCACGTCTCGTCCGAAGAGGCGATGGTTGCCATAGAACACGCCCAGGACCGCGGCCTCAAGGTCTTCGCCGAGACCTGCCCACAATACCTGTTTTTGACCGCCGACGATCTCGACAAGCCCGGAATGGAAGGAGCGAAGTTTTGCTGCAGTCCCCCGCCACGGGATGCCGCTTCGCAAGAAGCCATTTGGCGCGGGCTTTCCGAAGGGATTTTTCAGGTGCTTTCCTCTGACCACGCACCTTTTCGCTACGACGAGACCGGCAAATTGATGCACGGACAAAACGCCCCCTTCACTAAAGTGGCGAATGGTGTACCCGGCCTAGAAGTGAGAATGCCGCTATTGTTCTCCGAAGGTGTATTGAAAGAACGCATCGATATTCATCAGTTCGTAGACCTCTGTTCCACCCGTGCCGCTAAGCTCTACGGCATGTTCCCCAAGAAGGGCACGATCGCGGTGGGTTCCGATGCCGACCTCGTAATCTGGGATGCTAACAGGGAAGTGACTATTAGATGGGAAGATCTGCACGACAATGTCGGCTACACCCCTTATGAAGGCCGCGAAATTACCGGGTGGCCAACAACCGTACTGAGCCGAGGTAGAGTTGTGGTAGATAACGGTGTTCTCGATGCCGAGCGTGGCTCGGGCAAGTATGTGTCCCGTGAAAAACCGGCTTCAGTGGAACCACTGGGGAGAGATATCCCTGAAAAAGAATTGGTCGAGCGCTTTGGCGCTAAAGGAGTATTTTAATGACCCGCAATATAAAGGTAGGCGCAGCCCAACTGGGGGCCATTAATCTGGCAGACACTCGCGAAGCTGTCGTCGGTCGAATGCTCGAATTGATGCGCGAAGCTGCCGCGGCGAATTGTGACGTTGTAGTCTACCCCGAACTCGCCCTGACCACGTTCTTCCCGCGTTATTTCATGGAAGACCAGAAAGACGTTGATGCCTATTTCGAACACGAAATGCCCAACGCGGCAACGCAACCGCTCTTTGACGAGGCAAAGCGTCTCGGTATTGGGTTCTATTTGGGCTATGCCGAAGCGGAGGGTGAGAATCGGTTCAATACGTCAATACTGGTAAACAAAAAGGGTGGTATCACCGGTAAGTACCGGAAGATACACCTTCCCGGCCATGATGAGCACCGCCCGCAATCCCCGTTCCAACATTTGGAAAAACGGTACTTTGATATCGGCGACAAGGGCTTCCCGGTGTGGCGTGAATTCGACAGCATCATTGGGATGGGTATCTGTAATGACAGACGCTGGCCGGAAACCTATCGGGTGATGGCACTTCAAGGCGCTGAAATGCTAATGTTCGGCTACAACACACCAACACAAAATATTTACTACCATGAACCTGCGCACCGCAGGATGGCCCAGCACATACTCTGTGTTCAGGCCGGTGCCTACCAAAACGGCGCCTGGGTGGTTGCAGTTGCCAAGGCGGGAAAAGAGGACGACCACGGTCTCATGGGGGGCACCGTCATCGCATCGCCGGTCGGAGAAATTGTAGCGCTGTCTACCTCAGAAGAGGATGAACTCCTTATCTATACCTGCGACATGGATCTGTGCCGCTTTATCAAAGAGAATATTTTCAATTTCGAGAAACACCGACAGGTTGAGCACTACGGGCTCATTACCTCCCAAACCGGTGCCATCGAACCACCCAATAAGTGACTCTCTCCCATTTGACTCTGAACATTCAATTCAGAGCACTCGCGCAATGTCGATGAGGAAATATCGTGACTAAGGATCTTAGTAATGTAAAAGGCTCCTGCCTGTGCGGGGCGGTCACCTTCGAACTCAGCGGGACAGCAGACGCCTTCCATCTGTGTCACTGTACGCGGTGCCGAAGATCGACAGGCAGTAGCAATGCTTCGAATATATTTACTGCAGGCCAGAACCTCCGGTGGCTCTCTGGCACAGACTCAACCAGGCGGTTCGACCTCCCAGAAGCGGAGTTTTACGCCAAACAGTTTTGCACACACTGCGGCTCCGCAGTGCCATGCTGTGATCCCGGGGGCAAGCTTGCAGTTATCCCTGCCGGTTCCCTGCAAACCGAACTGAGTTTTACTCCGGATGACAGTATTTTTTGGGAGTCCAGGGCAAACTGGTACGATAGCGGTTGCAACGCGACCAAGTTCAACGGGAATCCCGAATAGCGCTAAATAGTAGTAGCGCAACTGGCTACCAGAGGTATCAATCCAGAACTGGCGGGCTTCCTTAGTAAGCACAGTATTAGATTTGAACGAGCCATAGCTAACCACCAGAGCAACAATATGTCCTGGCAGCAGTTCGAAACTCTATTGCGGATGCCCACAGCGCCCAGCAACACTGAAGTGCCTTCCTGTGTCGTTATTCACTATAGGTTGACTAACCGCGAGAAGGCCCATCAATCAGACTCAGTGATCCGTGCGAAGATCTATGCCTGTTGCGTCCATGAATTGAGTGTAAAAGCTCTCGAGATCGGGTAGCGACCACTGTTCAGCAATCTGTCCATTGACCATGCGAAAAATACCAAATTCCATTATCGAAAATACGCCTTCCTTAGTGGTCGCTGTGGAAATGTATTGTGTAACTACGTGGTCGCCTTGCTGAACCGTCTTTATGATTTTTTCTTGATAATCATCAAATCGACCGCGAAAGCTAACTACTTCCGACGTAATCCCCGGGATCCCTCGAATTTTTTTAACGCCACCCTGCCAGTGTCCAATGTAATCCTCAGAGTATATACGGGGAATTAGCGCTACGTTTCCCTTATCCCAGACCTGGGAGTGTTGTAGAGACACAGCCTGCAGATTCGAAAAATTCGTGTAATCGGGTATATCCGCTGCGAAGGCGGTACCACTATCGGCCAGAGCAGTGGAGTGAGCGTCCTCCTTCGCAGAATCATCGGTGTTACCGGCAAGCGCCCTACCCTGCCGGCTAAAACTATCTGAGTCGCGCAACATCCATTGTTCAGCGATCTGTCCGTTTACCATTCGAAAAATATTGTACTCCAGGATTTCAATTTTCCCCTCCGGCAGCTGTGTTGATACGCGGGAAAGTGTTGCGATGTGGTCACCCTCCTCTATTACCTTCAACACGGATACCTTCCAATCAGTATTCCTCTCACGATGCCGGGCGACCTCTGCTTCTATTTCAGCTCTTCCGTGAAGTTTTTGTACACCACCGGGCCAGTGCCCGAGATAGTTCTCGGCATAAATTTGGGGGACGATTTCAAAGTTTCCCTTACCCCACACTTCAGTATGCTGTAGTGCTACCGACACCTTGCTAGAGTGCCGAATATCCGTTGGGCTTGACGCCACGGTGGTAGCCGAAGCCAAGCTGGTAATTAAAAGGAATATAAAAGTGACGATCGTACGAGAAAGAGTAGTTACAAGTTTCATTAACATTTCCTAGGCTAAGAATTTTAAATACATCTAACGGTAAAGCGCATTTTCCTTAAGCGGAGGCCTACAATCGCAATTTGTAGCCGTTGACCAACAGGAACAAAACAAAGAGCGAAGAAGCGATAAGTGCTAGTCCTATGAAAGCCAAACTACTCAACGGTGAGACTTCAGAAACTCCCAGAAAGCCATAACGAAATCCGTCGACCATGTAAAAGAATGGATTAAATCGTGAGACTGTCGGCCAAATGCCAGGGAGGCTGGAAATGGAGTAAAACACACCCGCAAGAAACGATAGGGGCATGACAATAAAGTTCTGAAACGCCGCCATTTGCTCAAATTGTTGTGCCCAGATCCCCGCCACCATGCCCAGCGTTCCCAGTAAAGCGCTGCTCAATAGTAGAAAGCTAATTACAATCAACGGGTCAACTACCATGACATCAACAAAAAGTAGTGAGAACAACAATACTCCCAGTCCTGCCAAAATCGCCCTGAGCACAGCCGCTATAACAAGGGCCATGTATATCTCCAGGCTGGAAATGGGCGAGACCAGCAAGAAGTTGATACTTCCGTTCAATTTCGATTGCAACAAACTGGACGAAGTATTCGCGTAGGCATTCTGAATCACCGTCATCATTACAAGGCCCGGCACCAGAAACTGCAGGTACGAAACTCCCTGATACACCTCCATGCGACCTGCCAGCACCTGGGCGAAGACCGCCAAATATAATAAAGCAGTGATTACCGGCGCCAGTAGCGTTTGTACTGCAACCCGTAAAAATCGGTTGCACTCCTTACGCAATAAAGTCGATAACCCGGTGCTATTCATCGATGTCGATCGCCCCCGTCAACTCGACAAAAACATCCTCTAATCCGGGGTTCCGGGTTTCAATGTCTTCCACTTCAATACCAGCCACCTTTAGTTGATCTAACAGGCCAATAATGGCGTCATGCTGCTTATCGATTTTGAAACGCAACTCGCCGGAACTACTGCTAACCAACTTATCCCGAAGTTGAGACGGAGGCACAGCCTCGCCAATTGTCTTCACCGTAAGAAAAGAATAAGTATGGCGCAGTAGCATCTCTGTTTTAGTTTCCAACGCTCGTAGCTTGCCGCGGTCAATAATTGCGATGCGGTCACACAGTGCCTCGGCTTCCTCCAAATAGTGTGTTGTTAATACGATCGTATGGCCGTCACTGTTTAACCGTTTGGCGAAACTCCACAGAGATTTTCGAAGCTCCACATCAACTCCAGCCGTTGGTTCGTCCAGCACTACGACTGGAGGTCGGTGTACCAGTGCCTGGGCGATGAGTACACGTCGTTTCATGCCACCTGATAAGGTGCCGGTCTTGCTATTGGCTTTGTCATTCAGACCGAGTGTATGTAGTAGCTCTTCGATCCAGTCCCGATGCTGCCGTTCCTTCAGGCCCATATACCCCAGTTGAAGGTTTAAAGCCTCTCTGACGGTAAAAAAGGGATCGAAGACAATTTCCTGGGGAACCACTC
>JBPCXM010000503.1:0-4015 GCA_051008535.1 Pseudomonadales bacterium
GATTTTTTGCTTGCTTAAACTCTGCTTCACGCTTGGCATTTTCGCGCGCTTCGGCGGTACGGCCCGATTTCACGAAATTCAGCAGTTCGTCGAGTGATTTGGCTTTTTCCTGCGCCTGTAGCGCGCCCGTTGCCAACAACGCGGCAACACCGCTGGCTGCAACTATGCATTTGATTTTATTGTTCATTGGGCGGCCTCCGGTGCATTGATCGGGAGATTAAGAATATCGATGGAAGCTTGTTTCTTGGCGATGCGAATACCTTGCGACACCGCGTTGCGGTATTCGCCACTATCCAACGCTTTCCAGGCCCCATCGGCCCAGGCGCCGGTCACGTCTTTGTCGGTCGATTGGAACAGCAGCGCTATGCGGCCGACACGCAGAATATCGACTTCACGTGTCTGATCGACGCCTTCGATTTGAATCTCGTCTTTATAGGTGTCAATTTTACGTCCGTATTCGTTCTCAATTTTGTAGGCCTCCAACACCTGGCGAAATTTTTCCGAAGCGGAGATATCGGAGCGGTCGACATTCGCCTTCAGAAATGCGATACGATCTTTACGCTCTTTTTCGTGGAATGGAAAGTCCAGACCGACAAACTGCTCAAGCCCGTCAATCATGCGGATAATCAGCGGCGTCATTTGCCGCTGAATGACTGTGACCTGCGCAATCGCATCGTCAAGCTCTTGCATGCGCACAGCCTGGTTCTGAATCTGAATATCCAGCCGCTGGTTGTAAATACGCAAACCGTCAATTTCTTTGTTAACGGTTTTGTAGTCGCTTAACAGGTTCGACGTTTCATCGGCCAGCTTGTCGATCCGTTTCTGCGATTGCTGCGCAGCCGCAGTTTTGGCTTGGCCGACCTGCATAATAGAACTAAATGCGTCGGCGCTGGCGGTTCCGGCGAACATTATGCCGAGCGTCAGGCCGACACAGGCAGCGGATTTCAATCGATGCTTTTTCATGGACAGACTTCCTTTATATTAGGGCTGTGTATATTAGGGCTGTGACTAAAACTTTTAACAGTTATATTAACTTTATCGCCGCGATTTTTTTTATTCGCCGAGGTGCTTACTGCCGCACCAAAACGTGAAGATGCAGTTTTATACCAGTTAGCCGCATAAATCAACGCTCGCCAACAAAAGTTCCCTTATTTGTTTCAAAGTGCCATTAGAAACAACGTGAGTGTGTAGATAGGTAGCACCTGGGCGTTGGTTTTAACATAACAACTTTAGGGCGCTAGCGGAGCACGCTCATAGGTCACAATACTGAATGCGTAAGGGCGATTTGCCGACGCCGAAGCTGGAAAATCTTCGCGCTGCGTTTCGCACCAAGCGTCTAAGTCAAACTCCGGAAAGAAAGTATCGCCTTCCACTTCGGCGTGCACCCAGGTTAAATACAAACGCTGCGCCAACGGCAGGCTTGCTGCGTACAGTTGTGAACCGCCGATAACGAAATATTCGTCAGTGCCGTCGGCACTGCACTCGGCCTTTGCTCGTTGCAGCGCCGCTTCTAACGATTTTGCTATTTGTACACCCGGTGGTGGCGCTAACGAACGGCTGACCACAATATTGCAGCGCCCTGGAAGTGGCTTGCCCATCGATTCGTAGGTTCTGCGGCCCATAATGACGGGTTTACCCAACGTGGTGCGCATGAAGTGCCGCATATCTTCAGGCAGGCGCCACGGTAAATCGTTATTGCGTCCTATGACGCTATTGCTTGCCATGGCGGAAATAAGTGACAAACACAAGTCGGTCTTACTGGCGCGCTTTTGCGGATCGCGATTGGAGTCCAATTTATTCATTTAGTTTATAAGGTTTTACCTTTTAATAGCTAAATATCGCATTAACGACTATAGGCCGGAAAGCACTCATCCGTACGGCTACTATACTGAAGCAAACACAAATGAATAGTTATTGGCACGCTTAATGCGAAAATTACGCGCAACGCTGCAGCGAATTGCAAATCTCGCCGATCAAGCTAATCATGGCAGTGGTCTGAATGGGCTGGAAAGCCACAGGCGTGCGTTTTTGCTCAATGTTATGTCGGGAATTGGCATAGCTTTTTTGCTTATCCTCGGTATCAATTGCTACCTCAATAACATTGCCTGGCTGGGCACTTTCCTGATTTCAATCGCAAGTTTGGGTACGCTGAACCTAATTTGGCTTTACCGGGACAATAATTACCAGCGCGCGGCACAGACTTTGAGCTTTTGCATTATCGTACTCGCTGCCGTGCTGCTTGTCAGCGGTGGCGTGGAAAACACCGGCTTGTTTTGGGTATTCCCGCTAGTCTCCATGGCGATCTTTATTTCAGGGTTCCTGGTCGGCATCATATTAGTGGCTATGCTAATGCTGTTCTCGACCGCATTGCTGCTGATTCCTGACAATTTCATATTAATGGCCGAATATCCTCCGGCAATTGTCTCACGCTTTTTGATTTCAATACTCGCATTGGGTGTTATGTGTTTGACCTCTGAACTGACGCGTTTCAAGTCGCAGCGCGAAGTGGCTCGTCTGCACCAGGAAATCTCCGTCGCCGCCAATACCGACAGCTTGACCTCGCTGCACAATCGCCGCTTCGTGCAAGAGCAAGTTATTCAGCATAACCGTTTCAGGAATGAGGTAACACAGGGTGGCATGATCTTGCTGGCGGATATCGATCACTTCAAACACATCAATGACCGCTATGGTCACGATGTCGGTGACTCAATTCTGCAAAGAGTCGCCGCCTGTCTAATGGAATGCACCCGTGACGGTGACATCGTCGCGCGCTGGGGTGGCGAAGAGTTTCTTATTATCCTGCCCAACATCACGCCGGAAATCGCCTACAAGCGCGCCGAACATTTTCGCCAGACGATTGCGGCCATGGACTTTAAGGCCACGGGAGAAACTTTTTCCATCACCATGAGCTTTGGTTTGTGTTCTATTCAGAACGATACAACAGCCAGCGAGTTACTCAAGCGCAGTGACGAGAACCTGTATGCGGCGAAAGCCGCGGGCCGCAACTGTATCGTACCTTCGGCCGGTTATACTGCCACCGGCGCTTTAATGTGCGGGTGAGGGTCATAGCCGTCGAGCTCAAAATCTTCGAACCGGTAGGCGTAGATCGAATCAGGCTTACGTTTTATATTCAAACGCGGTAATGCGCGCGGCTCGCGTTGCAACTGCAGCGCAACTTGCTGTTCGTGATTGGAATAGATATGGCTGTCGCCGGTCGCGATAACAATCTCGCCCACCTCCAGATCGCACTGCTGCGCCAACATATGGGTAAGCAGCGCCACACTGGCCATATTGTAAGGCAAACCCAACAACGAATCCGATGATCTGATCAACAACTGCGACGACAACCGCCCTTCGGCCACGTAAAACTGATACAACAAATGACAGGGTGGTAAGGCCATCTTGCCACGATTGACGTTTTCCTGCGGCGACAGCTGCTCATCGGGCAGATACTCGACGTTCCAGCCATGAAAGAGGATGCGGCGGCTGTCAGGATTATGCTTCAAACAATCCACCACGTAGTCGATTTGATTGATGGTGCCGCCATCTTTGGTTGGCCAGGCGGTCCATTGTTTGCCGTAAATTGGGCCAAGGTCTCCCGTCTCGGTAGCCCATTCGTCCCAGATAGTGACGCCATTGTCATGCAGCCACTGGGTATTAGTGTCGCCACTGAGGAACCACAGCAATTCGTTAGCGATGCCCTTGAAATGCAACTTCTTGGTGGTTAGCAATGGAAACCCGGTGTTCAAATCATGGCGTAGCTGGCGACCGAACACCGACCGCGTGCCAGTACCCGTGCGATCATCCTTGCGTACGCCGTTGTCGATAATATCCTGTAAAAGTTCTAAGTATTGTTGCATGACTTATTTCGTTGCGGGCTTATAAATGCGATACGCATAGACAAGCATCAGTATGCCGGCAAGAAACATTGGCAAACAGAGCTGCTGGCCACGGGTCATCCAACCGAATAGCAAGTGCTGAATATGGCTGTCGGGTTGGCGCGCAAATTCCACAA
>JBPCXM010000504.1:0-8858 GCA_051008535.1 Pseudomonadales bacterium
CACAGAAGGCGCGCCCGGTGCCGGTAACGATGATAGCGCTGACGCCGTCGTCATCACTGGCGCGGTTAAAGGCAGCGATCAACTCGTTGGCCATCTCCACCGTAAAAGCGTTTAGCTGCTCGGGTCGATTCAGCGTTAGGCTCAGCATCTTGTCTTTAACCTGATAGCTGATAGCTGATAGTGTTGTATTGCATCGAAACTCCTTAGAGCTAACATGATTAACAGGAGAGTATGTTGCGGGCTATGCCACCTCAAACAAGCCAGCAGCGCCCATACCACCGCCTACGCACATCGTTATCACGACATATTTGACACCACGGCGCTTACCTTCGATCAGTGCGTGCATCACCATGCGTGCACCGCTCATGCCGTAAGGGTGGCCTATTGATATAGAGCCGCCATTGACGTTCAGATTCTCATTAGGAATACCCAATTTGTCGCGGCAGTAAAGCACCTGCACTGCAAACGCCTCGTTCAATTCCCACAGGCCGATATCATCCATTTTCAAGCCGTTGCGATCTAACAGTTTTGGTACGGCGTAAATCGGACCAATACCCATTTCATCGGGCTCGCAGCCTGCTACCGCCATGCCTCGGTAAATGCCCAGCGGCTCAACGTTTCGCTGTTCGGCCAATTTGCTATCCATCATCACCACCGCGGCCGCGCCATCGGAAAGTTGCGATGCGTTACCGGCGGTGATGCAGCCGCCATCGCGTACTGGGTTTAGTCCTGCCAACGACTCAACGGTGGTGCTGGGTCGGTTACCTTCGTCTTCACTCAAGGTGACTTGCTCTTCGCTGGCCTCACCCGTTTCCTTGTCCATTACCATTTTGGTGGCGGTGACAGGCACGATCTCGTCATCGAATTTGCCCGCTTCCTGGCCTGCTGCGGTACGCGACTGCGATTGGGCAGCGTATTCATCCTGCGCCTGGCGTGACACGTCATAGCGGTTAGCAACCACTTCGGCGGTGTCCAGCATCGCCATGTGAATCTGTGGCGCGTTAGCCATGGCGAGGGGGTCGGCGATGCGGTGAATATTCATGTGTTCGTTTTGCACCAGGCTGATGGATTCGCAGCCACCGGCAACCAGAATAGGTACGCCATCCATCACAATTTGTTTGGCGCCAGTGGCAATCGACATCAACCCCGAAGAACATTGGCGGTCCATAGTCATACCCGAGACCGTGACAGGAAGGCCAGAAGCCATTGCTACCTGGCGACCAAGGTTCGCCGCCTGCGTGCCCTGCTGCATTGCCGCGCCGAAGATACAATCGTCAATTTCCGCGGGGTCGACTCCGGCGCGTTCTACTGCGGCCTTCACCGCATGCGAGCTTAACGAAGGCGCTTCAAGATTATTAAAAGCTCCCCGATACGCTTTACCAATGGGGGTTCTTGCTGCTGAAACTATTACCGCGTCTTTCATATCAAATTCCTCGTTCAGTTGTAATTAAGCGTTCGCTTGCAAGTGTGCCATGGCCTTGGCCAAAAATTTCTCGGTTTGCTTGCCGCCTGACTCCAGTGCTGTTTGGTTGGACGTGTCATTCACTCCATCCCAATTCGCTAACACCTCTTCTGAGGTCTGCTGGTCTGCCGGCAGGAAAATGCCGTCTGTTTCAAAGATTCGCGAACTTGCATAGCCACCGGCGCCGGCGCAGAGAATATGACGGGTTGGCGCATGGTCATGGCAGAGTAGCAGAGCGCCGGCGGTCACCGACTCGGCTGTCATCATGTCCAAAAACTCCTGTGGCAACAGGTCTTCAGTCATACGTGTGCCAGCAGTGGGCGAAAGTGCGTTCACCTTAACGTTATATTTAGCTCCTTCTAACACCAGAGTATTCATAAGCCCCAATACTCCCATCTTCGCAGCACCGTAGTTAGACTGGCCAAAATTTCCGTACATGCCGCTGGAGGAGGTCGTCATCACAATGCGGCCATATTCCTGCGCACGCATAATGTCCCACACGGCCTTGGTGCAATTCACCGAACCCATCAGGTGGACATCGAGCACAAGTTTAAAGTCATCGAGGCTCATTTTGGTAAACGACTTGTCGCGCAGGATACCGGCGTTATTGATGAGGATATCGATCCGTCCCCACTTGTCCATCGCCTGCTTGACCATGTCTTCGACTTCATCATAGTTAGCGACATTGGCGCCGTGTGCAATTGCTTCACCACCTTTTTCTTCAATTAGGCCAACCACTTCGGTCGCGGCCTGTGAAGAAGCGCCGCTGCCATCGCGTGCGCCGCCTAAGTCATTGACCACAACTTTGGCTCCGCGTGTCGCCAACTCAAGCGCGTGGGAACGGCCAAGACCGTTGCCGGCGCCGGTAACGATCGCGACTTTACCTTCGAAACTAATACTCATCTTATACAACTCCTATTCGTAAACGTTTAGAACACAGTATGTTTGGCGCTTAGGCGACCATTTGCATTCCCAGCCATTCGGCTATCAAGGCTGGCTTTTCCTCGCCTTCAATCTCCACCGTCACCTCCGTTTTAACCATATAATGGCCAGGCTTTTTCTCCGTGATATTCATTATTTTTGTGTTGGCGCGAATGCGACTGTCGACTTTGACCGGCGCGATAAAGCGCACTTTATCGAAACCATAGTTAACACCCATGTAGAAACCATCGATAATCAGACTGGAGTCGGCTGCAAAATACGACAACATAGACAGGCTCAAAAAGCCGTGCGCGATAGTCGTGCCGAACGGGCTCTCCTTGGCTTTCTCCGGGTCAACATGGATGTACTGATGATCGAGAGTACAGTCGGCAAACTGGTTAATTTGCTCTTGGTTGACAGTAAACCATTCCGTCGGCTGGGCCTGGTAGTCCTGGTACTGATCGATCTCGTTTTTGTTAACTAGCTTGATCATAAAATTGTCCTCATCATGTTTTTGTTTGCTGTGCGTTTGCCTTAGAACCAGTCGGCCTGCATGTCATAGCAGGTGTTATCCACCTCAGTTAGCAACTTCGACCATGCATCAATTTCCGGCAATTCAAAGCGAAAAAAGTAACGCAGCGCTTGCAACTTGCCGCGATAGAATTTTTCGTCAGCTTGGTTGGGCTGCTGCGCCAGGGCCTTGCTAGCAACGACACCTTGCTTTAGCCACATCCAGGCGATAACAACGTTGCCAAACAACTCCAGATACTTCACCGAGTTTGACAACGCCAGGTCAATATTCTTCGTCATCATCGCTTCCAGCAGTGCTTGTGTCGTGGTGTGTAGTGTCGTCATTGCGGCTGCGAGCTCTTCTGCGAATTTCACGATATCGCCTTGTTCGCGCGCGGCGTCTATCGTTTTTTCCATCTCTCCGAGTAGAGCGTGATAGCCCGCCATATCATTCATCGGCACCTTGCGTGCCAACAAGTCAAGCGATTGAATACCCGTGGTACCCTCGTGAATCGGATTCAAGCGATTGTCGCGGTACAGCATTTCCACCGGGTGTTCATTGATGTAACCGTAGCCACCCAACACTTGTATCGCTAGGCTATTTGCCTTGGGACCATACTCAGACGGCCAGGTTTTTATAATCGGGGTAAGAAGATCGAGGAGTAAATGTGCGTGCTCACGCTCTTTTAACGTTTCCGCTGTGTGTAGGTCATCAGCCAGTTGCGTGCCCAACAAACATAGTGCGTAAGCCCCCTCCGAGTACGCTTTTTGGGCCAACAACATGCGTCGAATGTCAGCGTGTTCAATGATATTGACAGGTGGAGATTGCGGGTCTTTGCAGGAAGGAAGACGGCCTTGGGGACGCTCTTTGGCGTAGTTTAGGGCGTATTGATAACCGGTTAACGCGACAATGGCGGCGCCGCTGCCAACCATAATGCGCGGTTCATTCATCATGTGAAACATGTAGCCTAGGCCGTTATTCTCCTCGCCAACGAGGTAAGCGACGGCACCGCCATTTTCCCCGAAGTTCAATGCCGTGGAAGTTTGACCACGACCGCCCATTTTGTGAAACAAGCCAGCCAGAGCGACATCGTTACGCTCGCCCAGCGAACCATCATCGTTAACTAAAAATTTCGGTACGATGAAAAGCGAAATGCCTTTGGTACCTTTCGGCGCTCCCTTAACTCGCGCTAGTACAAGATGCACAATGTTTTCGTTCAACTCGTGATCACCACCCGAGATAAATATCTTGTTACCACTCAGGCGATAAGAGCCATCTTCCACCGGCACAGCGCTGCTGGTGAGATCGCCAAGACCCGAGCCCGAATCTGGCTCGGTCATGGCCATGGTGCCGGCAAAGCGGCCACTGCGCAGAGGCTCTACCCACTTTTGTTTTTGCTCTTCGGTGCCGTGAGCGTCGATCAAATTTGCATTGGCGTTGGTCAGGCCAATATAGCCCATGGTAGTACTGCCGCCCGCGCTTAAGTACGCACTTGCGGCGTTGGCAACGATAGGTGGCAACTGCATGCCGCCGAGGTGATAATCCGAGCTTGGGCTGGTCAACCCAGCTTCAACCACGGCGTCAAGGGCAACTTTGATCTCGGGAATCATGTGCACTTTTTCGCCGTCAAACGTGGGCTGATGAGTATCGACTTTTTGTCGAAATGGCAGAAAGTACTTTTCTGCCACGGTTTTAGCGGTGTTGATTGCCGCCGAAAACGTTTCCCGGTTGTGGTCTGCATAGCGCTCGCGGTCGGTCAGGGCCGCCGCGTCGAATAGTTCGTAGAGCATAAAGTCCAGATCGCGCTCATCCAGCATAGGAGCAACCATAATAATTCACCTCATCACAACAAATCGCGGCGTATTGTGCAGATCACAGGCAACGGCTACCATGACATGCGATGTCCTGTCGCCACGATCTCTGAATGAGTAAGGCTGTGGTCGAATCCATAAACGAATCAGACCCAACGCCTGAACTGGCATTTAGTCGTTTTCTCAAATTCTGGCGCGGCCTTCGCGAGCTAAGCCAGGAGGAACTGGCACATCGGCTCGACAGTTCGCCCCGTCACATCAGCCGACTGGAGAACGGTGTCAGCCGCCCGAGTGAAGCGCTGGTCAAGGATATTGCAAGGGTGCTCGAGTTAGGCCAGCGCGACAGCAATCATCTACTGGTTTCCGCCGGCTATATTCCACTGGAAAAACGCGCCGATTTTCATGCCCCTGAGTTGAAGTGGTTGCGCAAGGCAATGACGCTGACATTGCGCGGCCTGGATCCATACCCGACGATAGTGATGGACAGTTCCGCCAACATCTTAATGGTGAACAAAGGCTGGGTCGGATTCTTCCTGAAAAGTATTCCACCGCAAACGCTAGCCAAGGTCAGCAATCACTTTGACTTTCTGTTTAGCCACAAGGGCGCCGGTAACTTGCTGAGCAATTGGGAAAATACCTTGTCGGCGATTTTGATGTCTTTGCAGCAAACCGCGTTGTTTACCAACAACCCTGACGATCAGGATATTCTCGATCGCCTCGCCTCTTACCCCAACGTTCCAGAAGACTGGCAGCAACGCGGCGCCAGTTTTGAGCCGATGGCAAGCTTTCGCGTGCAAATGGAATTCAACGGTGCGTTACGCCGCTTTTTCAGCGTGAGCAGTACCGTGAGCGCGATGGGGCCAGTGGCTTATGCCCCCGAGCCACGCTTGATTTTGAATACCCTCTACCCGGAGGATGAAGCTCTGGATTTGTCGCCGATTATCAGCGGGGAATTGGACCATCCGTTGTTATTTTATTGATACAAGGCATGATTTGGCTGTATGCTTATTGATCAATTTCGTTATAATGGTCAACTTTTGATCAGTTAGGGGTTGTACATTGAAACGGATTTCAGTCGTTGCCGTTGCGCTCGCAGTTCTTTGTTGCACCGTTAGTCATGCCAGGGAATTTAACGTTGCATTAGGAGGTTCCGTCAGCGGTGAGGATTTCGGCGATGCGTTTGATGCCGACTTGTATACGGTGGATGCGCGATATTATTTTGACGCTGTCTCCGATAGCGATGGGCCATACCGCGAAGCGGCGTTTATTAATCCTGCCAGTTCTATCGCGGCTAGTTACAGCGGCGCGAATTTTGATTCGACAGACAATGACACCGAGAGCGATGAGTGGAAATTGCGGGGACGTTACTACAATCGCTCACATGGCTGGTATGTAAGTGTCGGCGGGGCAGGGAGAATCCGACATGCGTGTGGGTTCGGAGATTCCTGCTGCGGTGCTCGATGATGCATCGGTTATTCCAGTGTTCGGTATATTCGGTACGGTTGAACCGTTTCAACCACCGTTGATCACTCTGGAAACGGATACCGACAGCAAGAACTATACGCTAGGGGTGGGTCACTACTTCGGCCCACGAACGACGCTGGACTTGAGTTATGCGCGAAGCGAAGCCGATGCGGATACGCGTTCGATTTCCTGTATCGACGACGATTTGCCGGCCAACATCTTTAATGATTTTTCGTCAGCACTACAATGCTTCACTTCGACGCAGGTAACGCGCGCAGAAACTGAAACCGATAGTTTGCAAGTCACCGTGAAACATCTGCGTCAAGTTGCGCACATTCCGTTGGCGCTGCGCGGGTCTATCGCCTATCTGAAATCATCGACAGAGACCGAACTGCGTTTTTCAAATAGTTTTATAGCCGTAGCTGTCGATCCGGCCATCATAGATTTTGGTTTTATCATTGACGCTATTCCTTTCAACGGTGCATTAGCGTTTCCTGAACCCACATCCTTTACTGACGACGGCTGGAGCACAGCAGTGGACATCACGCTGTATCCACGCAAGAATTTAAGCGTCACCGTCGCCTATGACTATGCCGATATTGAAGACAGGCAAACCAAAACCCACGGTGTCGCAATGGAATGGTTTATTACCCGCAGCTTTGCGGCTTCGCTAAGCTACATGAATACCGATTTCGATAACAACTTCGGCAATAGCGATTCGGTCGCATTACAGCTTAGCGGCCGTTTCTGACCGTCTGGCATTGAGCGCCAATCACCAGAACAGGTAGTTCAAACCCAACGAAATAGACTTACTGTCAATATCATAGATATCGTTATTCGAGTCTTCGTCGAACCTCTCGTACAGCAGCCCTATATCGAATTTGTCGGTTATCCTGCGGGTGATTTCTACGCGAAGTTTTACCCGATCGTTCTCTCTCTGCAAGCGCTCGATGTCGCCGCTGTCAACGCTGAAGAATACATCCGGGTCGTTGTACTCGACTGTTCGGTAACTGACTTCCAGCATTTGTGACCAGTTATTGCTATAGTCCCACGCCAGACGCGCTCGCAGTTGGTGACCGTCGCGCGAATAGCTGGTAAACGTAGCGACGGCATTGCTTATCATGCCCTCCAAGTCTTCTCGGTCCTCGGTGCGATAGCTGTAATCCAGCAGCCAGCGCAAACGATAGGTGCCCTGCAGGCGGATCTGCGCCTCCAACACGTCACCGTCGTAACGTTCGAATTCTTGGGAAGGACTGGCAACCGCAATGTAGCGGCCATGCAGGTACAGGCTGGTTTTGTTGCCAAAGCTGATTTTATCGCTGAGCGTGCCGCCCAATTGCTGTAGATACTGCTGGCCGTCTAACCAGAGGTACTGGTATTCAAATTTAGCTTTGAAGAGGTTTGCGCCGCGCTTGGCGCCTAACTCAGTGTACACCGAGGCACTGTCAATATTGTATTCGTCAAACTCGGCGTAGTGCTCACCAAAGTAGGTCCCACCGAGACGTAACTCATAGGAAGAGGGCGACCCAAGCAAATGCGCGCTACCCGCTAGCAGCAAAGCGTAAGAGGGGTCGGCGACGTCTACGGCCGTGGTGTCTACCGGATCGACGAGGCCGTCGGTATATTTGGTTTCAAGACCCACGAAGGCAAACGAAGGTGCGCTGTTGTTATTGACTCTTTCTTTGTTAGAAACGGGGGAAAGTAATGCGCCGAAGTGCTCCAGTGAGAGTAGGGCCGTATCGGCCCAGTCCTGTGCCGCCAATACATCGTCTTGATCTGCGGCTTGTTGATACAAAGTTTTAGCGCGTGCCACGTCGTCGTTGGCTTCGGCTATTCTACCGAGGTAGTACCAGGCATAGGGCGCCATTTTCGCGGCGGTGACTTTCTCAAACAGGCTTCGGGCGGCGTTGTAGTCTGCCATTTCAAAGTACACGGTGGCCAGTGAAAAGGCGGCTTCCTGGTTTTTCGTGTTTTGGCTATACAGATTTTCAAACGCGGTTTTGGCCGCCAGTAGATCGCCTCGTTTAAATGCCGCTTCTCCTTCGCGATACAAATCGGTGGCGAGCAGCGGTACCGACAAACAACATAGGGAAACAAAAAAAATGACTTTGCTGTGCCAATACATAGTGCGCGATCCTTGCAGGCTAGTGTTATCAGACATTCTACATCCTTACGACCGCCATGGATGACGGAAGTGTCGAAACCAAAAGTAGGCGCTTTAGGCAATGCAGGAGCGCTTTTCAACCATCGCCGCTCATGACATCCTCGGCAATTGCTCCCAGCATTGCTCTACCTCCTGCGTCCATGCAGTCGATATCTACCGCGGCATACATTACATCCCTGTAAACAAAAAAAGCCCCGCCCGAAATACTAACTACCGGGCGGAGCGAGGGGACCTAGTATCTATTGGCCTGGTTTTTTACCCGGCAGTTGGCCATTAATCTGGTTGCGCGCGTTGTTGATGGCTTCCTGCACCTGCGTGGCAATTTGGGCTTGTAAGTCTTCGTTGGACTCTAACACTTCGCTGATGGTATCGGTTTGATCGCTCACCAGTGCTGCCAAATCATCACGCATGCTCATCAGTTCGTCACGATTGGCGCCAGCATCGCGCGCAGCCTGAATGGTTTCTTGCGCGGCGGCGATTTGCTCCTGCGTTTGCGCCATGGATTGCGCAAGTTGTTCGTTGGCC
>JBPCXM010000505.1:0-5169 GCA_051008535.1 Pseudomonadales bacterium
ACTCACATGAGCACAGAAGACCTTTCCGGCGACGCCTATTGGAAGGCCAATAGAAGCCTAATGGCGACCTGCCTAATCATTTGGTTCATCGTATCGTTCGGCTTCGGCATCATCTTGCGGCCCATGCTGGATTCTATTCACATCGGCGGTTACCCGCTGGGCTTTTGGTTTGCCCAACAAGGTTCCATTTACGCATTCGTGGGCTTGATCTTTTTCTATGTCCAACGCATGGGTGTGCTGGACCGCAAATTTGACGTCCACGAAGACTAAGAGGATAAGACCATGGACTTAAGAACTATGACGTATATCGTTGTAGGCGCGACCTTCGCGCTCTACATTGGTATTGCTTTTTGGGCGCGTGCGGGTAGCACTAGCGAGTTTTACGCCGCAGGGCGCGGTGTGCATCCGGTTGCCAACGGTATGGCGACCGCCGCCGACTGGATGTCGGCGGCCTCATTTATCTCCATGGCGGGGTTGATTGCCTTTATGGGCTTCGACGCGTCCATCTACCTGATGGGCTGGACTGGTGGTTATGTGTTGCTTGCCATGTTGCTGGCGCCTTACCTGCGCAAGTTTGGCAAATTTACCGTGCCCGAGTTCATCGGTGACCGCTACTACTCGCAAACCGCGCGCCTGGTGGCCGTGATCTGCCTGATCGTCGCGTCGATAACTTACGTTATCGGCCAGATGAAGGGTATCGGCGTCGCTTTTTCGCGCTTCCTGGAGTTGGAATACGCGACCGGACTATACACCGGTATGGTCATCGTATTCTTTTACGCCGTGCTGGGAGGTATGAAGGGGGTAACCTACACCCAGATTGCCCAATACTGCGTGTTGATTTTTGCCTACACTGTTCCGGCGATATTTATCTCGCTGAACCTCACCGATAGCTTGTTACCACAAATCGGTCTGGGCGCGGCAATGGCCGATGGCAGCGGCACCTTTATGCTAGAAAGGTTAAACCAGACTATAACCGACCTTGGTTTTGCATCGTATACCGAGCAGAAGACCACCAGTCTCAATATGGTGGCGTTTACGATGTCGCTGATGATCGGTACGGCCGGTTTGCCACACGTGATCATACGATTTTTCACGGTGCCCAAGGTCAAGGATGCACGTTCGTCCGCCGGCTGGGCGCTGGTTTTTATCGCGATTCTGTATACGACAGCGCCTGCAGTTGGCGCGATGGCCAGACTGAACATCACCAACACCATACAAATGGGTGAAGTGGGTTCGGCAGACGGCAACTTGATGTACGAGGAGCGCCCGCAGTGGTTCAAGAACTGGGAGAAAACCGGCTTGCTGGAGTTTGAAGACAAGAACGGCGACGGTCGTATCCAGTATTACGACGACACAAACGAGGAATTTGTCACCAAAGCTGAACAATGGGGCTGGAAAGGCAACGAGATGGTCAAGCTAGACCGCGATATCATGGTGTTGGCGAATCCCGAGATAGCCAAGCTACCAAATTGGGTGATTGCCCTGGTGGCCGCCGGTGGCCTTGCGGCCGCGCTGTCAACGGCGGCCGGACTGTTGCTAGCGATCTCATCGGCTATTTCGCACGATTTGTGCAAGGGTATGTTCATGAAAGGCATCAACGAGAAGCAGGAGCTGCTGACGGCACGCATCGCCATGGCGGGGGCGATCGTGGTGGCCGGATACCTTGGCTTGAATCCACCGGGTTTTGCGGCGCAGGTGGTGGCGCTGGCCTTCGGCCTGGCGGCGGCGTCGATCTTCCCGGCGTTGATGATGGGCATTTTCTCGAAGAAAGTGAACAACACCGGGGCAGTCGTGGGCATGCTGGTTGGTCTGGGTAGCACCTTGCTCTATATCTTCCTGTTTAAAGGCTGGTTCTTCATTCCGGGAACCGAAACCTTTGCTAGCACGCCTGAAAACTGGCTGTTTGGCATTCAACCGGAAGCCTTCGGTGCGGTTGGCGCCTTGTTGAACTTCGGTTCCGCCTTTTTGGTGTCGAGCATGACAACACCTGTGCCGGACCATATCCAGCACCTGGTGGAAGATGTGCGCACACCGCGAGGAGCAGGCGCCGCCACTCACTAGGAAACCGAGTGGTGAGTTGTATCCGAAAACCCCGCCAGCGTGCGGGGTTTTTGCTGCCAGGGACCGACCTTTTTTACTTAACGCCCAAGGCTGTGGCCATTACATTATTCGCCAGCCGTTCACCAGTTTTGCGGGCGCTGAACAGCAGAAATATGGCCTGCGCTCCATAAATAAAGAGATACATCATGGCAAGGGCAATAGGCACCCCGAGATTTAGCGGCCAGGTCACTAGGAAACTGGACAGGAAGACCAGGCTGACAAGATACAGGTTGCGCAAAAAGCGCCAACTGCCTGCGGTGCTAGCTACCAGAACTGCGTTAGCGTTCTGCTGGTACAGGCGCTTCCAAACCTGCATCTGCACTTCCGGGTTGTAGGCCGAGTCATGAATTTCGGGGTAGGCTTTCAGCAGTGGCTCGCGCTCAAAACCGGGGTCTTTGCCACCAAAGAAAGCACGGTGACCCGGGTGCGCAAAGCGGCGGCGAAAATAGAGTAGCCCACTCTTCCAGCTCGCCGGTAGGCGTTGTGTGAGGAGAAAAGTGATGACCGCGATAGCAAGTGCTACGGTAGCAACCGTGTCGATTCTTGGGCTCAGCTCCGACCAGTGAGTCAGGCTGGAGACGAAAGCATTCACGCCATACGGAAGTTGCAACAGAAACAAATACAGCAGTATGGTATTGAGAGCGATGAACAAAACGAGCAAGACGCTTTGGAATACTTTATTCATTACAGGCAGCCACAGTTATTGAGAGTGAATAGCGAAGCAATATATACGCTGCGATTTTAATTTGCCAAGCCCAAGCGAATGTTTAACTATTCACTTATCCCAAAAACAGGTGCAACAAACAGCATGCCAAAAAAAGTTCTTCTTGTAGACGACGAACCCAATATTCTGTTATCGCTGGAGTTCTTGATGCAGCGCGCCGGTTATCAGGTGGATACAGCGGCCGATGGTGATGCCGCGCTGCAGTCTATTGCCGCCGCACCGCCCGACCTAGTGCTGCTGGACGTGAACATGCCCAAGCGCGACGGCTTCGACGTGTGCCAGACTTTACGCGCTAACCCTGATTGGGCGGCGGTGCGGGTCATTATGCTGACCGCCAAGGGGCGCGACGTCGAACGAGAGAAAGGTATTGCTCTCGGTGCTGACGATTACATCACCAAACCCTTCTCTACGCAGGATGTAATCGACAAGGTGAAGGCGATCTTGGATGAATAGCGGGTGAGCAGGTCGGCGCTATGGTTGGCGATTGCGCTGCAAATGATCGCTGCGCTGGCGGCGCTATTAGTGCTGGCCTATCTGCCCCAAGCGAGCGCATCGTCGCTATTTGTGTGGATTATTGCCGGCCTGGTTTTCGTATTCGCCGCAGTGCAGTTGGTGTTGTGGCGGCGCATAGAAGAAACCATCCTGCGCCCGCTGGCTAGTGTCAAGCGCGGCGCCGATATCATCATGCAGACCCATGCGGTGCACGAACTCGAACTACCCGCTAATCATAAGCTAGGCGCCGTGCCCGACGCCATCCACGCGTTGGGCGATGAAATAGCGACGTCCCGACGCGAGATCGCGCGCGCCCTCAAGACCGGTGCACAATCCGTCGACACGCAAAAAACGCAGCTCGAGCAAGTCATTAAAGGCTTGAAAGAGGGTGTGCTGGTATGCGATGCAAATGCCAGGCTGTTGCTCTACAGCCCTTCGGCGACCCGCTTACTGGACGATCACCGGGCCCTGGGTTTAGGGCGTTCGCTGTATAAATTGCTGCCAAAGGAACCGGTTGAACATACAATAGAGATGTTGAAATCGGGTGACGCGAGGGAGTCGAAAGCCGGCGCGGCCGGCTTTATCTGTTCGGTGCTGGACAAGGACCGCATGCTGTACTGCCATTTGGGTTTGCTGCCGCAAGCACCAGAAGATCCGCTGCACGATGCTGTGCACGGCCAGGGTTTCGTATTGACCTTCGACGATGTCACGGCGCGCCATAATATGGTTCGCGAGCGCAACCGGCTGTTGAATTCTACGCTGGAGCATCTGCGCGGGCCGCTGGCGAATCTTCGTGCAGCGGCGGAAAATATTGTCGCTTTCAACGATATGCCCGACGCGCAACGTGACACATTTTCTAGGCTTATCGTCGCTGAAAGCTGCAAGTTGAGCGACCTGATGGATGCCGTGGCCACGGGCTCGCGCAATCTGATTGGCGGCGAATGGCAGATGACTGATATCTATTCGTCAGACCTAATCAACACGATTGCGAGCCGCCTGGAGCAAGCCGGTACATTGCAGGTCACCATGACCGGCACGCCGCTATGGCTTACGCTGGACAGTCACGCCATGGTGGTATTGGTGGATTTCCTGTTGCAGCGCATATGGGCAGAACTTGGCGTCACTGCATTTGATCTGGAGGTCTTACTGGGGGATCATAATGTCTATCTTGACCTGTCCTGGCGCGGAACGGCAATACCGAGCGCAACGCTACTCGGCTGGCAAGAGGAAATGTTATCCGATGTTGTCGGCTCACCGACTGTCGACGAAGTGTTGCGCCAGCACAACAGTGAGCTGTGGAGCCAGCCCCACCCGCGCATTGGCGATTGTGCGATTATTAGAATTCCACTGCCTTTGTCTGGGCGCCAATGGGAAGCTGAGTCGCAAAAGCTCCCGCCGCGGCCGATGGTATATGATTTCGACCTGAACAAGAGCGGCGCTGCCGACAGTGCCATCCGCCAAAAGCGCTTGCGTGATCTCGACTACGTCGTGTTCGATACGGAGACGACTGGGCTGAACCCTGAGGAAGGCGATGAGGTGATTTCCATTGCCGGTGTGCGCGTGGTCAACCAGCGTATCTTGTCGGGTGAATCGTTCGACCAGTTGGTCAACCCGCACCGCAGTATCCCCAAGGACTCTATTCGTTTCCACGGCATCACCGATGAGCAGGTAAAAGATGCACCGCTGATCGATGCTGTGTTACCCGGCTTTCGCGATTTTGTCGGCGACGCCGTGTTGGTAGCGCACAATGCCTGGTTCGATATGAAATTCCTACGCCGGCGGGAAGCGCATTCGGGCGTTCGTTTCGACAATCAGGTTTTGGATACCTTGATGCTGTCGGTGTGTTTGCACGG
>JBPCXM010000506.1:0-18609 GCA_051008535.1 Pseudomonadales bacterium
CAGTGGAACACAACATCGCAGCCTTGCATGGCTTCGCGTACTTTGTCGGCTTCTGTCAGATCGCCGCGGATCATAGCGACGGGAAAGCGCGCGATGCGCGATGCGCTGCTAAAATTGCGCACTAACGCGCGCACGTTAGCGCCTTCCTCAAGTACCAATCGTTCAACTAGGCGTCCACCGATAAACCCCGTGGCGCCAGTGACAAGAATCGTTTTCCTTGCAAATGTCACTATGCAGCCCTCCAACTCGGCTCGGTCTGCACTTTCGCCCAGGGCAGCTCAAGTGGGCGACGCGCGGCGTAGCAAGCATCAATCAGTTGCATACAGCGGCTCGCCTCGCTGCCTGATACTAGTGCCGGACGACTACTTTTTATGGCATCGAAAAAGTCTTCGTGTTCGGCAACAACCAGATCGGAGGTACGCTGCAGAGTGTGTAACGCTTCATCCTTTAGCACGGCTTGACCCGCAATGCCCATACCGCCATCGGCAAACTTTAGCGACACCGTATTTTCAGCGAAGCCTATTTCCAACTCTGCCTGCTCGCCGCGGATAATGGCCGTTGAACGCAAATCGCGGGTGCGGCTCAGTTCCACCGTGCCGCTTGCGCCAGATTGCAGCGTTGCTTCCAACAGACAATCGGCTTCGACGCCGCCGTGGTTATCGTCATAATAGTCGAACGTGGCGACGTCCCCTAGCCACCATAATAGCAAGTCGATGGAGTGCGCCCCGAGATCAATCAACACACCGCCGCCGCTGAGTTCTTTGCGCAGAAAATAGTCGCTGGCGGTCGGCCAGCTAAAAACGAAGCCGTAGCGAATGTCGAACGAGACGATGCGGCCAAGAACGCCGCTGTCAACGGCCCACTTTGCAAAACGCGCGGTCTGTGAGAACCGTAATATATGTCCTACCGCCAAAACCTTGTCGGCGTCGTCGGCGGCGGCTTGCATTTGATTGCATTCAACCGCGCTAATTGCCATTGGCTTCTCAACCAGCACGTGTACACCGGCATTCAGCAAAGTGGTGCTAATCGATGCGTGCAGGTTGTTGGGTGCTGCAATAATGGCCGCGTCAATATCGTGGTTCAGCAAGGCCTGGTGGTCAGCAAATGTGTGGGTAACGCCAAATTGTTGAGCGAGTGCCCTGGAGCGCGCCTCATTAGTGTCAACCAACGCAACTAATTCGCAATCGTCGCGCCTGGCTAAACTCGGCATATGCAGGCGCTCTGATATAGCGCCGCAACCGACGATAGCTATCTTGTATTTCGTGTCTCCCATAGTGACGATGTTACCTGCGAATTGGCAAACCCGATATCTTACCATTTACCCACGCCCACTAATGCCCATCCATCGCTAATTTGCGATTTGCGGTCGTGCTGTATTTGGGACGAGTGGCAATAAGTATTTGATACCAAAAGACTATCATTAATTACCGAACGGCATTGATTTCGGGTCGATAATGCCTACAATAACTTCAGACTGCTGGCCGTCCGCTAGCGTATATCCCCAGCCGATCCCTCTTACATGACGACGAAACCACAAGAATCCTGGCCGCGGCCTGATGATATCGGAAAAGCTACGCGTTTATGCGAGCTTGTCTTGCGGCAGGTCGTTACCCATACGTCTAATTTTTTGCGTGGCAGTTTGATCGAATTATTTGATGCCTTCGATGAAACCGCATTTAGTGAAGCCATTGCTGCAAAAGATAATGAAACACAAATCCTTCATTTTGACGCTATGCGTTATGTCAGGCTGAATAAGGATCGGTTTATTACTTTATTCCTGTTTCAATTTGAAAGCAGTTTTGAAGCTCCGCTGGTAATCGAACCGGTTGGTCAGCATCTGAAGCCTGAAGCATCAAGCTTGCATAACTTTTACGAATTGTTTGCTAAAAATAAGGCCACTATTGATCCGATGGTCGCCAAAGCCACGATGGCGAATGGCGACACTCTAGAATATTTGCAGCTTTATTTTGACAGCATGCAACGCCTCCGCGAGGTCGATAGTAACGGCCACCCCCTTGACCCTGTGCAGCTTACCAATATTTTTGGTCATGCATGTCGCGAACTGACAATCTCGGTAGAGGCTTTTTTCCTGCTACTCAATCTTTGGGAGTCTGGCGTGCTGGAAAAACTACCAAGCATGTACGCCTCTACGCTGCAAATTCTCCATAATTCTGATGTAGCATCGGTATTGAACGGTTTGGCAGCGCAAAACCCCGACGCGGAAAATAACCAGAGTCTGGATACACAGCTACTTCCGGCTCTGCAAAAAGAGCAGCGTCCTTTTACTGCGCTGGATATTGACAACTTAATTCCAGTCGAAGGAAACGATAACTCAATGCAGAATGGAACCCATATCTCCGACGCCGAATTGGTATCGAAGCTAAACACGTTGCAGGCGCCCTTGGCGAAGCGACTTAAGGAACAGAAAGAACTGCAGATACTTGACATTCGCCGCGTAGTTGAAAAAGTTTTGGAAGCTAACTGGGCATCTGGCAATGCCGGGTTTTTAACGTCGCTGCAGGAAGCGGCCATTCAATCTGTGGTATTCCTGTTCGACGGCAACATCAACGACAATGAATTGCCGAAAGAGATAAGAGGCCTAATTAATCAGCTGCAAATTCCGATATTGAAACTGATGCTGCTCGACAACGAGCGCTTCAAAGAGGGCAATCATCCGGCTATTTGCCTTCTGAATGAAGTTGCCTGCGCCGGATTTGAGTGGGGCGAGCGTGCGGACCGAAACGACGATGGTTTCTATAGGGAACTCGACAACATCGTCAATTCCATTCTTGAGCAATATGTCGACGATGCCTATATATTTACCGAGAAGCTGCAGCAACTGCAAAACTTCATAGCTAACCCAAATAGCAACAGCACGTCTTTAGATCAAGAAGTAACAGGCAAGTCCGCAAACGCCGAATCATTCTCTATCCGACAAAAAGTAGGTGCGGAGATTTTGCTACGCATACATGGGAATTTGCTGCCACCGACCATTCTTGATTTTATTATTGGTAAATGGCTGGCCGTGATGACCAGTTGCTTGCAAAAGTATGGTGAAGAAAGTGATGAATGGCGAGACACATTGCGCACGCTGGATGACCTGATAGACAGCGTGAACAAGCGCGATGACCCGCAAATGCAGGCTAAGATTCGAGAAAAGTTTCCAGAGATTCGTAACGACATGCTCAAAGGTCTGAGCAGGGTATCAACCAATCAAAAAGATGCTCACCAGCAATTGGAGCGGGTATTGGCGGTGCAAGAACAGGTGCAGAAACCCGAACCGAAGAAAAAGAAAGACATGGAGAGTGCCCCGGAACCAAAGAAGTCAGAAAACGATTGAGCCTTACTACTCCCCTAAGTACGGCTTAATTACGCGCCCCCAAAGTTCATAGCCTGCGCCATTCAGATGAATGCCGTCCCTTGTGAAAGCCGGACCCAGTTCGCCATTAGCAGCAAGAGCGGCATTCAGATCAATAAACACCAGGTCTTTTTCTTTAGCGTAGAGCTCAAGTAGCTTATTTAACTGCGCTATTTTTCTGTTCCACTCAATGAGTCCATGGCCGACAAATAGCGTCGATTGTATATATGGTTGTGCCTTGCCACGCGCCAAGATATTCTCGATTACCGCCTTGTAGTTTGCGAATACTTCATTGACAGGTGTCGCTTTGCGCAAGTCGTTGTAGCCAAGCATGACAAACATTTTTTTGGCGCCTGCAGAATGTATGGAGTCCATTCTGTTAAGAACGCCTGCGATGCTATCACCTGCGATGCCGCGGTTCACGACCGAAGTGTTTGGCAGCAATTCCGCCCACTCGGCGCCATCAACCAGTGAGTCGCCAACCATTACAATATCCGCGCGAGTTGTTTGCTTTTCGAAGAAGGATTTCTTGTCTAGGTAGTAGACCTTGAAGCGTTCGATCTCTTTTGCCTCCTCTGCATCTTCAGCGACATCGGGCGGCGCTACGAAGAGACCCTTCACATAGACAATTTGTTCGAACGGAAATACTTTGTATGTTGCAACCACCAGTCCATAAATGAAAGCGCAAGCTGCAATTGTGGCAATCGTTATGTATCGGGATGTCATTCTATTTTTCATTTTTAGTATTCCCTCACCGATCCCATTGTTATTAGTTCGAAGGTCGGGCGCGATCAAGACGACGTCGAAAAAATAACTCCCGGATTCATTATATTAGCCGGATCAATCATTCCTTTTAAGTTCCGCATTAACGCTTTTGAGCTTGAGTCCTTATAGTTTTCGAACGCTCTGATCTTGGTAGTACCAACGCCATGCTCGGCCGAAAAACTACCGTTAAAATCCGCGGTCACTGCGTAGATTGCTTCGCTAATTGCTGCCGATTGCTGTCGATATTTGTCTCCTTCCCAGGCAGCGGGTAATACTACATTATAGTGCAAGTTTCCGTCGCCCACATGACCGTAGATAACCGGTTCAACGTGCTCGCACACCTGCGCTAGCGCCTCGTTTAATGCGACCGCTGCCGCCGGAATAGAGGAGATTGGCACCGAGATATCATGCCGTAGCGAGCGACCTTGACCTTCGGTAATACTTTCCCGCGTAAGCCAGATAGCGGCCCGCTGCGACTCGCTGTGCGCAACAATGCCGTCAGTGATCAGTCCTACTTCCAGTGCGGTTGTCAGCAAGTCTTCAAGTTGAGAACTCAAGCCGGCGTTTGCCCGCGGAGAAGAAAGCTCGGCGATGACATACCATGGGTAGTCATCAGACAGGGACAGCGTTTTGTCAGCCAAAACATTTCGTGCTGCGAGTAATGCGCGCGCAGAAATAAGCTCGAAGGCGCAGAGGGCGTCTCCAGCCTGCCCGCTGCAAAGCGAGAAAAATGCAATCACATCGTCAATTCGATTGACGCCTACGAAAACGGTACCGAACTCCTGCGGCAATGGAAACAGCTTTAGACTGGCTGCAGTAATGACTCCCAGTGTGCCCTCCGAACCGATAAAAAGCTGTTTCAGGTCGTAACCGGTATTGTCTTTCCGCAGCGCACTCAGGTTGTCGAGCACGGCCCCATCGGGCAGCACGACTTCCAGGCCGAGCACAAGGTTGCGCATATTGCCGTAGCGCAGCACGTTAATACCGCCAGCATTGGTGGCGACATTGCCGCCAATCTGGCAACTGCCTCTGGCGCCCAACGACAGTGGAAAGTAACGATTATTTTCCTCCGCCAGTGTGTGCAGGTTTTGCAGGATGACGCCCGCTTCCACGCAGGCGGTATTGCCATCCACATCCAGCTCGCGAACCTTGTTCATTCTTTGCAAGCTTAGCAAAATTTGCGATCCTGACGCATCGGTCACCGAGGCGCAACACAAACCCGTATTGCCCCCTTGCGGCACAATAGAGATGTTAGAACCATTGCATACGTTTAGTACGAATGAAACTTCTTCAACAGATTGGGGCAATACGACTAGCCGCGGTTTCCCTTCGCGCAAACCGCGCCAGTCACGGCTATAGGCCGCCATGTCAGAGGGTAGTTCGCGGTAGCCTTTGGCTCCCAGCTTGTCTTTTATTCGGTTAATTGCATTGCTGTTCATTGAGGCCATCACATCATACCTGTTATTTTGCAACTGCTATTGTGGATCGGCATACTGCGCCAGTAATTGGTCAAGTTTCTCGCGTGGTAGCCACTTGCCCGCAAGCATTACGGCAGCAATTTGGCTTGTATTAAGTATGTCTACTAGCGGATTGGCGCGCAGTAAAAGCATATCGGCCGCCTGATCCACCGCGATTTTTCCGTACTGTTCGGCGGCACCGAAAAATCGCGCCGGGTTGGTAGTTCCGGTTTGCAGCGCCTCGAATGGGGTCAGGCCGCTGTTCACCATGATCGCAAGCTCCTTGTGCGTGGCGAAGCCGGGCACATTAAAGACCTGTGGCGAATCGGAACCCAGTAACAAGCCGGCCCCGGCCTCGTGTAATGCCTTGATCAGCTGACGCCGGATTTGTAGCGTTTTTTGCGCTGCCGCGGCATTGAATCGCACGTCGTCTAGCAACCGTTGTTTCCGTTTGGCCCAGTTTGCGACCGTATCGGCCGGCATATAGCGCATCTCAGGCCGTTTCTGCAGTGTATCTGCGGATGTAGACGAAGCCATGTTCTCGAGAAAGCTCTGCGTAGGTACGTTCCAAACACCTGCCTTGGCAGTTTGTTGTGCTAATTCGGCCAGTTTATTCTCATCAACATAGATGGCTAGCGCTAACCCGAAAAATTCTTGCTCTTCTTCTGTGAATTTGGTGCCATCGCGAACCAGCGCTTGCATGTAGCCGTCGAAGTGATCGATGGTCGCTTGTTTTGCCGCCAGCGCCCGCGGTAAGCCAACGGCTAGTGATACATGACCAGCGAATGGTATTCCCAGTTTGTTTGCAGTCTTCGCGATGGCGTCAAATTCATCGCGTTCCAAACCAGGGTGCAGTTTAAGGAAGTCGTAGCCGGCGGCCCGTTGCGCCCTCACGAGCGACACCGCTTGATTAGGACTGTGCACGCTACGACCATTAAAGGAAGGCCCGGAAGTTACGATACGTGGCCCGAGTACGGTGCCGCTTGCCGTTTTGTCGCGTAAAGCAAGGTGCGAAGGATGACCCAGCATGCCGCGTATTGTGGTAATACCATTGGCGACAAACAGGGTGAGCACGCGCTCGGTAAACTCCGGTGAGCCGCTAGGAATATGTGCGTGCATTTCGGCCAGGCCCGGGATCAGGTAGTGACCCTCGCCGTTGATACGAATGGCATTTTTCGGCACGGATGTTGCTGTCGTGTTGCCCAATGCGATAATGCGGCCATCGTCGACAATAACAGTCTGTGCCGCGTCGACCCGCTCGGCATCCATGGCGATCACATTGACGTTAACAATAGCGGTTGGCTGCGCAGCCGCGCCGGCAGTGGCAAGCATCAATACGGTGCTGAGTAGATGTTTGATTGTGCGCATGGCGAAATCCTGAAAATTCGTTTAACTCACCCGCCAGATAAAACCACAATTCGGTCGCTCTGTCTGTAGGGAGGCTCTGACCCAGTCTGTAGCTTCCCTAGCCGCTCGCCTGATACTCAGAAATTTTTGCGATACAGATTATGCTGCATACAAGATACAATTGACGGCTATGCGCTGTATGTGAACGTTCGCTCGTCAGTCAGCACAAAATAACACTCAGGAGTGTCCAACTATGTTGCCAGGTATGATGAATAGCCCGCTTACTATTACCAGTATTATGCGCTTCGCCGAGCGCGTTTATCCTGACAGCGAGATCGTCTCTGTCACGGCGGACAATCCGCGCCATCGCTATACCTACGCCGATTCCTTCAAGCGTGCTCGTCAATTGGCCAACGCGCTGGCGGAATTCGGCATGCAGGCCGAAGACAGAATTGCCACGCTGGCCTGGAACGACTACCGCCATTTTGAAATCTACTACGGCGTGTCCGGCAGTGGCGGCATCTGCCATACCATCAATCCGAGACTGTTTCCGGAGCAGCTAGAGTACATCGTTAATCACGCCGAAGACCGGCTGATCTTTGCCGATCCCGCGTTCGTACCACTGCTGGAAAAAATCATCGATAAGATGCCAAATGTCGAAAAATTCGTCGTGTTGTGCGACGACACACATATGCCGGACTGCAATCTGAAAGGCGTGCAGAGCTATGAAGCCTTTATTGGCAAGCAAAGCGACGCCTTTGATTGGCCGCAGCTAGACGAGGACGCCGGCAGCGCCTTGTGCTATACATCCGGGACCACCGGCAATCCAAAAGGCGTGTTATACACCCATCGCTCAACCGCGCTACATTCATATGCCGCCGCGTTACCCGATACCATGAACCTGTCGGCGGGTGATGTCGTGCTGCCCATCGTGCCGATGTTTCATGTCAACGCCTGGAACGTGCCATTCGCCGTGCCGGTGGTTGGTGCAAAACTGGTGTTTCCCGGCCCTAAAATGGGGGACGGCGAAATTTTGCACGAGCTGATCGAAAGCGAGCAGGTGACCATGTCGGCAGGCGTGCCAACCGTGTGGCTGGCACTGCTTGGGTATCTTGCTAATGCTGGCAAAACCGTGCCCTCGCTGGAGCGGGTGGTTGTTGGCGGCGCGGCTTGTCCGCTGTCGATTATGGACGAGTTTGCCGACAAACATGGGGTAACAGTACACCATGCCTGGGGCATGACCGAGACCGGACCATTGGGTGTATTTAACACATTGAAACCAGGCATGGAGGAGTTGCCGAAAGACGAGTTGGATAAAATACGCGTTAAACAAGGACGCCCCATCTATGGCGTCGAGATCAAGATCGTCGATGAAGCAGGTAATGAGCAACCCTGGGACGGCAAGGCCTTCGGCGAAGTCAAAATCCGCGGCCCTTGGGTTTGCAGCGGCTATTTCAAAATGGAAAACAGTAGCGCGCACGACGACGATGGCTGGTTCGCCACCGGCGATGTCGCAACCATGGACGCCGACGGCTATATGCAAATAACTGACCGTACCAAAGACGTGATTAAATCGGGCGGTGAATGGATCAGTTCGATCGATCTGGAAAACGCGGCCGTCGGCCATCCGCAAGTTGCGGAAGCGGCAGTGATTGGAGTGCCGCATCCTAAATGGAGCGAGCGGCCTTTGTTGCTAGTCGTCAAAAAACCGGATGCTGAACTGAGCAAGGAAGAAGTGCTGGGCTACCTGGAAGGTAAAGTCGCCAAGTGGTGGATTCCCGAAGACGCGGTTTTTATCGACGAACTGCCGCATACGGCTACCGGGAAAATCAGCAAAAAGGATTTGCGCGACCAGTTTAAAGACTATCAATATTCATAGCTCACCCGCAGTTCCCAGGTGGATTGCGGGGTTAATGGAGTAAAGCATGAGTGAATACAACGCACCATTAAAAGACATGAAGTTTGTTATCCACGAACTGGCGGATTTCGACGGCGTGAGCAAACTGTCCGCATTCGAGGATGTCAGCGACGATCTGGTTGACCCTATTCTGGACGAAGCAGCCCGCTTTGCGCGCGAGGTGTGGGGTGCGCTTAACGGTCCCGGTGACCAAACCGGTAGCCAGATTGAAGATCAGGCCGTGGTCGTACCCGCAGGCTTCGCAGAAGCCTACGGGCAGTTTGTCGAGGGGGGGTGGCAATCGCTGGGTTTTGATCCCGAGTTTGGCGGTATGGGCCTGCCCGAATTGATCGCACAAACGACCGCGGAGATGTGGCAAGCGGCTAATATGGCATTTTCCCTGTGTCCACTGTTGAACAATGGCGCCGTGACGGCTATTCAAGCACATGCCAGCGAGGAGCTGAAGCAGACGTACCTGCCAAAAATGGTTAGCGGCGAATGGTCCGGCACCATGAATCTTACTGAGTCGCAAGCGGGTTCTGATCTCGCCGCGGTAAGGTCTAAGGCCGTACCCGAGGGTGACCACTATCGAATTAGTGGCACGAAAATTTTTATCACCTGGGGTGACCAGCCTTTCACCGACAATATCGTACATTTGGTACTGGCAAGATTGCCCGACGCGCCACCTGGAGTGAAAGGCATTTCTCTTTTCCTGGTGCCTAAGTATTTGCTCAATGCCGATGGCAGCATCGGCGAGCTCAACGACGCCTACCCGGTGTCGGTTGAACACAAGTTGGGCATCCACGCCAGTCCCACCTGCGTGATGAGCTTTGGCGAGAACGAGGGCGCCATCGGCTATCTTGTGGGCGAAGAAAACAACGGCCTGGCGTGCATGTTTACCATGATGAACCACGCCCGGCTGGGGGTAGGTATTCAGGGCTTGGGTATTTGTGAGCGCTCCTATCAAGCGGCTAAAGCCTATGCCAGTGAGCGAGTGCAAGGCAAAGCACCCGGGGTGGAAGGTAAAGTCACGATTGTTCACCACCCCGACGTACGCCGCATGTTAATGCAAATGAAAGCATTTACCGAAGCCATGCGAGCGCTTGCCTACGTTACAGCCACGACTACTGACTTTGCTCATCACTGCGAAGACCCGCAACAGCGCAAAGAAGCGCATGCCCGTACCGCGCTGCTGACCCCGGTGGTTAAAGCTTGGATGACCGAAGTCGCGCAGGAAGTGACTTCGCTGGGGGTGCAAATTCATGGCGGCATGGGCTTCGTCGAAGAAACCGGCGCCGCTCAGCATATGCGCGACGCACGCATATTGACCATATACGAAGGCACCACTGGTATTCAGGCTAATGATTTGGTGGGGCGCAAAATTTTACTCGATGGCGGCAAGGCCATGGAGCAACTGTTAGCTGAAATGCGCGCATTAGATGCGGATCTCGCTGCTGGCGGTGCAGAGCTTGATGCTATCAAAATAGCGCTAGCCGCCGGTACCCAGCGACTCGAGCAGGCTACCAATTGGTTGCTTGAAAGTGCGCCCAGCGATCCGAACCTGGCTGGCTCGTCGGCCTTTAATATCCTAATGCTAACAGGAACAGTAGCAGGCGGCTGGCAGATGGCGCGCGCTGCGCTTGTCGCGAGCAGGAAACTGCAAGCGGGAGATTCGGACGCGGAATTTTATCAAGCGAAGCTGATCACCACCCGATTTTATGCGCAGCAAATTATGCCGCGCTCGGCCGGTTATTTCGAGGCGGCAATGGCGAGTAGTGAGTCGACCATGGCTATGCCGGAAACTTCGTTTTAAGAATAGCTGCGATCAAAACGGCCAAATGCTGTGAAGCTTGCCCCTTGAATTTGGGCGGGCTTCCTGTTGCAATGCCCACGCTGTAACGTCATCTTTTTTAACTATCTTAATTGCTCGTCAGGGGACAACACACATGGAACAACTCAGTGGTTTGGATGCCATGTTTCTGCACCAGGAAATGGACAACGCGCCTATGCACATCGGCCCGCTGTTTATTTACGACCCTTCTACCGCGCCGAATGGCTTTGTGCGCTATAAGGATATCCTGGCGACTTTTCGCGATCGACTTGGGCGTTCGACCGTGTTCCGCCGCAAAATCGCCGCCGTGCCCTTGCAACTGGACCAACCGTATTGGGTCGAAGACGCAAATTTTGACCTGGAATTTCATGTGCGCCATATTGCCCTGCCAAAACCCGGCGACTGGCGCCAACTGTGTATTCTGGTGGCGCGCTTGCACTCCAGACCGCTGGACCGATCGCGCCCATTGTGGGAAGCCTACGTTATTGAAGGGCTGGACGGCGTAAAGGGTTTGCCGCCCGGCAGCTTTGCGATTTTCCTGAAAATCCACCACGCGGCCATCGATGGCGCAACCGGCACCGAGATTATGGGCGCCATCCACGACCTGTCGCCGGACCCTGCGTCTGACATAGAAGAGGATGACTGGGCCGCCGAACGTGATCCATCCACGCTTGAATTGTTGTCGCGCGCGTATTTCAACAATATACGTCAGCCGTTTAAGCTGGCAGGTTTGATAGGCGAATCAGTACCGATTTTTCGGCGCATTAGGGCCGGCAAAAAGGAAAAGCGCTTCAAGAGCCTCGGGCCCAAAGAGCGCACCCGTTTTAATGGCAAGATTTCACCGCATCGGGTGTTTGGCGCCGTGACCTTTGATTTGGCGGAAGTGCGGCAAATAAAGCTGGCGGCCGAAGGCGCGACGGTGAACGATGCCATACTGACTGTTGTTGGGGGTGGATTACGCCGCTACCTGGCAGCCAAAGACGAACTGCCGGAAATATCTCTGGTGACTGGCGCGCCGGTCAATGTTCGCACCGAAGCACAAAAGAGCACCGGCGGCAATATGGTGTCGATGATGGCGGTATCGTTCTGCTCCGACGTAGAAGACCCCGTACAACGCCTGCATGATGTGCATGGCGGCGCGGTTGAGTCGAAGGCCTATCAAAACGCGGTAGGCTCCACCTTGATGGTGGACCTTAGCCAAAGCCTGCCGGCGAGCCTGGTTGTGATGGCGGGTCGTGCTGCATCGGCGACTGGCCTCGCTGCCAATATGAAGCCGATTTTCAACACCGTGGTCACCAATGTTCCAGGCCCGCAAGTGCCGTTGTATATGGGTGGTGCGAAACTGGTACTTAGCCTCGGCGCCGGGCCGTGCCTGGACGGTATGGGCCTATTTCACCCGGTTACCAGTTACAACGGTATGATCAGTGTGTCTTTTCAGGCCTGCCGCGAAATGATGCCTGACCCGGAGTTCTACGCGCAATGTCTGCAGCAGTCTTATGACGAGCTGAAAAAAGCGGCATTGACGTCGACAAAAGCCAAGCCCAAGTCAAGGGCCAAAACGAAAGCCAGGATAAAAACCAGGGCCAAAGCGAAAGTCAAAACAGTGGCCAAAGCTAAAACTAAAGCGAAAAGCACGCGCAATAGAATCTCGGCTAGTCCTAAACAGACCAAAAGAACGCCGGGTAAAAAAGCGCCACGGGCGAAAGCGAAGGTTCACGCTGAACCTGCCTAGCAGAATACAAAACCGGGTGATGTTTTTGATTACAACTGTGCCAATGGCGACATGTTGGGTTGGTTGATCGCGCGCTTTGGCAGCATGATTTTGAATCGCGTCAAGTATAATGGCCAGCAAATCGTGCCTCCCAAATGGGTGGAACAGACCTTAAACGTATCGGCCAGAGACAAAAATAAAATGCGCAGCAATGCTCGTCCGCAGCGTTTTTGCTCATTTATTGATCAGTTCTTCAGGTAAGTTGGCAAGCCGAGCCCCTTGCACTATGATGCCGAAAATTACTATAAAACTGCACCCAAAGAGAGGAAACACATAATGCCGTCAATTCCAAAAACCTTACTCGCGATCGCCGTTGGGCTATCGAGTTCACTCACGGCCTTGCAAACGCAAGCGCAAGACAACACGTTGGCTTTGGAGGAGGTGGTCGTTACCGCCACTAAACGCGCCGAGGGCTTGCAGGATGTGCCTATCGCCCTGTCAGTCATGGGCGGTGAGAAAATATCCGAGCAAGGTATTACCTCGCTGGAAGATATGGCCGTTTTCCTACCCAACGTGCATATTGCAGAGGGTGGTGCTGGCGACCAGCTGTTTATCAGGGGCGTTGGCTCGGGCATTAATTACGGTTTTGAGCAATCGGTGGGTACCTTTATTGACGGCATGTATTTTGGTCGCGGCCAGGCTTCGCGCAGTTCGTTTCTCGACGTCGCGCGCGTCGAGGTGTTGAAAGGACCACAAAGCACGTTATTCGGCAAAAATACGGTTGCTGGCGCGATTAATATCACGACTGCACGTCCCAGTGACGAATTCGAAGGCATGATTGAAGCGACGGCAGAACCCGAGTTCGGTGGTTGGAGTACGACGCTGGTGCTTTCCGGTCCCGTCACCGACAAGTTTGGCGCGCGCGTGGTGTTAAAACGCCAGGAAACCGACGGCTATATGGACAATACCTTTACCGGTGACGATGAACGAAATGAAGAACATACCATAGGCCGCCTGGTGCTCGACTGGCAGGCCACCGACGTGCTTGAATTCAGCTTGAAATATGAGACCGGTAAATCCGACACACTCGGGCGCCAGGATCTGGTTTCCGTTGCAACACCTTTCGCGGTCGAGCGCTATCAAGAGGCCGATCCGAATTTTAGCGCTGACTTTGGTTACGACAAATCTGCCCGAAATATTGGTGGCGTTCGCCCCGAAGATCAATTTCATGATAGCGAATGGGATATTGCCGGTCTGACGGCAGTCTGGGACATCGGTGAGCACACACTTAAATCGATTACGGGCTACGTCAACTACGAATTCCAAAACGTGCTGGATTCAGATTACGGACCATTGGCTTTTCTGTCGCGTGCTCGCGATGAGACACACGAGCAGTTCACCCAGGAGTTTATCCTGTCATCGCCAGTGGGACAAACTATAGAATATTTAGCGGGCCTGTATTACCAGGACGAAGAGCTGGACCATGACAAGTTTACCGATGCTATTCTGTCGAATGCCGGTATCGGTGACGGTAATCTGGATGCTACTGGCAATACTACGTTCCAACAAGACGCGCAAACTTGGTCTGCATTTGTACAGTTAACCTGGAATGTCAGTGATGCATTCAGAACCATCTTCGGCTTGCGTTATTCCGATGACGAGAAGGAGTTTAGTAAAGACCAATTTACGTCTGACCCTTTCCAAACGAACCGGAACACAACATTGGGTGGCATCTATGATCAGGTCTTGCAATTTTCAACCGATCATACCTTTGACTCTACAGGTGCGATCGTGTGCGAGGGTGTGGCCTATGTCTGCACCTTCACCCCTGATTTCGAAACCGAGCGCACCGAAGATCATGTGACGGGTGATATTACAGTGCAGTGGGATACCACTGACACCATCATGACTTATTTCAAAGTCGGCAACGGTTATAAAGCGGGTGGTTTTGACGAAGCCAACGGCCGTGGTGATATCGATGCGCAAGAGTTCGAAGACGAAACCGTAAAAGCCCTCGAGCTTGGCGCCAAAATGGACCTCTGGGATGGTCGTGCTCGACTGAACGTGGCAATTTTCAGCAGTGAATTTGAAGATGTACAGGTAAGTACCTTCGATGGCAACGCCGGATTCGTGGTTGGTAACGCAGCGGAAACGGAAGTGATGGGCTTCGAGGCCGATGGTTCCGTGGTGTTGACCGAACATCTGACACTTAACGCCGGTTTCGCCTATCTTGATGCAACCTACAAATCTTTTGAAGACGCTGCCTGTAACGAGCTACAGGTCGTGGCATTCATTGCCGCTGGCGGTGTCCGTAGTGGCTGTACGCAGGACTTGTCGGGTGAGCCGTTGCAGTTTTCCCCGGAATTGTCGGGTAATCTGGCGTTAGAGTTCGCGACCGATGTGACCGACCGTATGGAGTTGAGAGCAGGTATCGACATGATGTATTCAGACGAATACGAGGTCGCCAATGACCTTGATCCGGTGCTGCTGCAGGATTCCTATGTCAAGGTCAATGCACGCATTCAGTTGGCGAGTATCGAGCAAACATGGAGTATCGCATTACTTGGCAAGAACCTGACTGATGAAGAGACCACAACGTGGGGTAATGATGTTCCGCTCGCGGGGCAGGGTTTTGGCGAAACGTACTTTCAGCACATCGATCCGCCGCGTAGTGTAGAGATCCAGGCGCGCTATCAATTCTAAGCTTCTCACTGCGTGAATAGTCCCAGGGTGCACGGCGCTCACCCTGCGCTAGACGGTGCAAGGAACCCACAGGAGACAATAACAATGACCAACCGCCATACTCTAATTTGTCTATTCCTATGCCTGCTCGGCAATAGCGGCTTAGCTTTCGCTAACGAGCAAACGGTCCTACTATGGGGTGACACGCACTTACATACCAACTATTCCTTCGACGCTTTTCTGTTTATGAACCGTACGGCCGATCCCGATACCGCCTATCGCTATGCCAAAGGGCTACCGGTTGTTCATCCCTACCACCGCGCGCGCATTCAGATTGAAACACCGCTGGACTTTCTGGTGGTATCTGACCACGCCGAACTCACCTCGGTACCACTGCGTATTTTCGACGGCGACGAGAGAATCGCGCAAACCCAACTGGGAAAATACGCAACCTCGCTGATCAAGGAAGGTAAGGGCAACGAGGTGTTTTCGCACTTGGTCGCGGCGGCGAATTCGGGCGACCGCAGCATGTCTGACGAGCTGGAAGCTAAGGAGATTCGTGAAGTCCCCTGGCATAAAATTGCGGCCGCCGCCGACCGCCACAATGAGCCGAATAAATTTACTGCATTGATCGGCTGGGAATGGTCGTCACTGCCCGATGCGGCCAACCTGCATCGCGTGGTGTTTATGGACGAGGATGCCATTGCGGCCAGGAAGTTTCTACCTTTCAGTTCTAACAACAGCGACCAGCCGGAAGACCTGTGGGCCTGGCTCGAGAAGACGTCAGCGCAGGTCAACGCCAAGTTCGTCTCGATTCCGCATAATATGAATATCTCCAAAGGACGGATGTTCCCACTGGAAGACAGCGCAGGAAAGGCGCTGGACGCCGACTACGCCAATACCCGCATCAAGTGGGAGCCAGTCGCCGAAGTCACTCAGATCAAAGGCGATTCTGAAACCCATTCGTTGTTGTCGCCCAACGACGAATTCGCCGATTTCGAAACCTACCGTTTTTTGATCGATACTCGTCCCGACACTGATCACACCGCTACAGTTACGCCTGGCGACTACGCACGCAGCGCGTTAATGCGCGGGCTTGAGCTAGAAAATAGCATTGGGGTCAATCCATACAAATTTGGCATGATAGGCTCCACCGACTCTCACACCGGTATGGCTTCTGCCGAAGAGAACAACTTTCATGGCAAGATGGCGCTTGATTCGGTGCCGGAGAAAAAATCGGAACCCAGAATCGGCAAAAAAGGCGCTGCCGGATGGGACATGTCGGCCTCCGGCCTGGCGGCGGTGTGGGCCAGCGAAAATACCCGTGAAGCCATTGTCGCTGCCTTCAAGCGCAAAGAGGTCTACGCTACGACCGGGCCACGCATTCAGGTACGTTTCTTCGGCGGCTGGAAATTCAAGGCTGGTGATGCGCGAGCCAAAGATCTTGCAGCACGGGGCTATAAAAAAGGCGTGTCGATGGGCGGTGATCTAAATGACGCGCCACGAGGTAAAGCGCCCAGCTTTCTGCTACAAGCAGCGCGCGACCCAAAAGGCGCAAACCTAGATCGCATTCAAATCGTCAAGGGTTGGACCGATGCCAACGGTAAAGCCGTTGAGAAGGTCTACGATGTTAAGACTTCCGATAACCGCAAGCCCAACACCGATGGCAAACTGCCTGTGGTCGGTAACACGGTTGATTTACAGCGTGCCACCTACAGCAATGATATCGGCGCAACCCAACTGGCGGCTGCCTGGACAGATCCTGATTTCGACCCTAAGCAGCGCGCGTTTTATTACGCTAGGGCGATAGAAATTCCAACGCCCAGGCATTCGCTGTACGATGCCGTAGCTCTACAAATCGAACACTCTAAAGACAGGCCAGCGACCATTCAGGAACGTGCCTACAGCTCGCCCATTTGGTATTCTCCAGGGCAATAGTTCGACTCCTTGCAACAGCCAGCGGTGTTAAACTTCGCCGCTGACGCCCCAAGGAGATCCCATGAACTTTACCGCTATCCGCTACGAAACCGGCAATCGTATTGCCAACATTACTCTTAACCGACCGCAGCGACTCAACGCAATCAACCTGGAAATGCCCGGCGAAATCGCCGCGGCAGTAGAACTCGCCAATAGAGACGACGCGGTACACGCCATTGTCTTGAGCGGCGCCGGCCGCGCGTTTTGCAGTGGCTACGATCTGATTGAATCGGCCGAGGCCGGCGGGGAACAGGCCGGCTCACAACTTGGTGGCGATGCTGCAGCGCCGTGGGACCCAATGTTGGATTTCTACGGCATGAATGAGTTTACTCAACATTTCATGTCGTTGTGGCGCAGCTACAAGCCGACCATCGCCAAGGTCAATGGGCCGGCAGTCGCGGGCGGCAGCGATATCGCGCTGTGCTGTGACCTGGTCATCATGGCCGACGAAGCTCAGATCGGCTACCCTCCAGCACGCGTTTGGGGTTGCCCAACCACGGCGATGTGGGTTTATCGACTCGGCGCTGAGAAAGCCAAGCGCATGTTATTTACCGGCGATTTGATCGATGGTCGCGAAGCCGAAAAACTCGGCTTGTGCCTGGAGTCAGTGTCACTGGCTGAACTCGATGAACGCGTTGAGCAAATTGCACAACGTATTGCCGGGGTACCCAAAAACCAGTTAATGATGCAAAAGCTAATGATCAACCAGGCCTATGAAAACATGGGCTTACAAAATACCCAAACCTTTGCGACCTTATTTGATGGCATCACCCGCCACAGCCCTGAAGGAGTTTGGTTTAAGCAACGCGCCGAGGAAGTGGGTTTTAAGCAGGCGGTGGCCGAGCGCGATAGCGGCGCGCCGATTGCCGACAAGGTGAGTAAACCATTTGGTCCCTACGGAGAGCCAACATGAAAGAGATGCAATCGCTGCTGGAAGTGATGCAACGTTTACGCGACCCAGACGGTGGTTGCCCGTGGGATCTTGAGCAAAACTTTCAGACCATTGCCCCATATACGATTGAAGAAGCCTACGAAGTTGCCGATGCGATCGAACGCGAAGATTACATTGAGCTGAAACACGAATTGGGTGATTTGTTATTGCAGGTTGTATTTCACGCGCAGATGGCGGACGAAGCGGGGCTGTTTAACTTTGCTGACGTGGCTGGAGCGATTTCCGCCAAACTTATTCGCCGCCATCCGCATGTGTTTGGTGATGAGTCACACGACACCGCCAGCGAAGTGCTTAACACCTGGGAAAATATAAAATCGGAAGAACGCCAGGGGAAACAGCAACACGGCACCCTGGACGACGTGCCAGGCAACTTACCGGCACTACTACGGGCACAAAAATTACAAAAAAGAGCAGCGCGCGTTGGCTTTGACTGGAGTGAGTTAAGCGACGTGATTGCCAAGGTGGGCGAAGAAATGTAGGAACTGCAGCAGGAAATCGACACCGCCACAGACGGCAATCAGGATCGCATTGCCGAAGAAGCCGGTGATTTGCTGTTTAGTTGCGTCAACCTCACGCGCCATTTAAAACTCGACGCCGAAGACTGCTTACGTGCCGGTAATCGCAAGTTTGAA
>JBPCXM010000507.1:0-2999 GCA_051008535.1 Pseudomonadales bacterium
GTTACTTACCGTTACCGACTTCTACGCACGCTACTTTCTCCCCATCATGCCAGTCATGGAATGGTCAAGCCGCACAGATTATTCCAGAACTTACCTACTAACGGAGAATGATTGTGACTAAACCGAAAATACTCGTAACAAGCGCAGCCGGCAATACCGGCATTCCAACGACACTTCAGCTACTTGAAAAGGGTTATCCGGTCCGAGCGTTGGTCCGCACTGATGACCACCGCGCCAAGCAGCTTAGAGACGCTGGCGCCGAAATCTTCGTCGGCGACCAATATTCGGTTGCCGATATGCGGCGCGCAATGGACGGCGTACAGCGTGCCTATCATTGCGCCCCGACAGCCCCGAATGCGTTGCATTTTGGAACCGTGTTCGCGATTGCCGCCAATGAAGCCAAGCTTGAGCACGTAGTGATGCTCGGCCAGTGGCTTGCCGATGCGGACCATCCGTCCATGGTGACGCGTGACGTCTGGCTGAATGAGCAAGCCCTTAAGCTGTTGCCGAATACCACTCTAACTGTGAACAACGTTGGGTGGTTCGCGGAGAACTATTTCTTTGTACTAGAGACAGTTGCACAGCTTGGCGTCCTGCCCATGCCGCTCGGTGACGCAGACGTGAAGAAAAATGCGCCTCCGTCAAACGACGACATCGCAGCGGTAAATGTCGCAGCGCTGATCGACCCTGTAGCGCATGCCGGCAAGACTTATCGTCCAACGGGTCCTGAGCTTCTCTCAGTAAACCAAATTGTGGCCGTCATGGGCAAGGTCCTGGGACGCACAGTGAGGTATATGGACATTCCTGAATCGATGCTGTTGAAGGCAATGATATCGCAGGGCTTCTCGAAAGCAATGACAACGCAATTGGCCATCTATGCCGATGAATATCGACGCGGCGCCTTTGCCGTCCATGCTCCCAACAACGTGGTAAAGGATTTGACCGGTCGGGAGCCGGAAAACTTCGAGACCTTCGCACAACGTGTCGTAGCGACACGTCCTGAGGCCGTACAGTCTTTCGGCAACAAGCTGAAGGCCATCAGGAATTTCCTGAAGATTCCGTTCACCCTCGGAGCCGATGCTGACGCAATCGAACGCCAAGGCGAGCATGTGTTGCTTAAATCGCCGACATTCGTTCGCGACAGCCAAGGCTGGCGTGAGAAGCACGATCCAGCCGCGGGATACATGCCGGATCGGACCGGTATAGCCGCTAGCCGCGTAGCGCTGGTTCAGTAGGCGAAATACATCTTCATAGGAGATCCGTCATGAACGAATCTGAGCTTGGGCCTGTTGAATCATTCTTTCGCTGGGTGGTTGACCATCCCAAGCGAATTGTCGTGATGGGCTTGGTTTTAATTATCGCGCTAGCGTCATTTGTGCCACAGTTAACGAAAGACACACGGTCAGACGCATTTTTGGCCGACGATAACCCTGCTCTGGTCTACCGCGAAAAAGTCAAATCTCTGTTTGGGCTCACGGACCCGATGGTCGTTGCGGTCGTTGCCGAGGATTCCATTTTCACAGCGGAAGGCTTGAACGCTGTGAAAGCTGTGACTGAAGCCGTAATCAATGTCGAGAATGTCGATCCCGACGGCGTCACCAGTGTGGCGACTGAAAACAATATTGTGGGTACCGACGAAGGTATGGATGTCGATCCCTTTTATGAATACGAACTGGATTCCCAGCCTGAGGCGTATGCAGTACGCGATGCGATTCGAGACTTTCCGCTCTATCAAGGAAGCTTGGTGGCAAATGATGAGTCTGCAACACTGATCATTGCGGAACTTTTGGACGAAAGTCTTTCTGAGCAAACCTACAGCGCACTTCTCACAACTCTGGAACAGCTTGATCTGCCACAAGGGCTTACCATGCATGTGGCCGGCGAAGGCGCAATATCCGGCTATTTGGGCAGCTATATCGATACCGATGCACAACGCCTCAATCCCATCGCCGCACTCGTTATTACGCTTATTTTCTTCGCTGCATTTCTTCGCAGCGGACCGACGTTGATGGCGAATATGATCATTGGCGCATCGGCAATTATTACGGTGGGCGCCATGGCTGCATTCGGCGTGCCTTTTTACGTTATTACTAATGCACTACCGGTTATTTTAATCGGCATTGCGGTGGCGGACAGCATCCATGTCTACAGCGAGTATTTTGAAAGACGTGCGTTACATCCTGAAGAGTCGATACAGGATTCAATTGTCGCCAGCATGGCAGTGATGTTGCGCCCTATCACGCTGACCACACTCACGACGATGGCGGGTTTCCTCGGCTTGTATTTTGCCGCTTACATGCCCCCTTTTAAGTTCTTTGGCTTATTTACCGCTTTAGGTGTGAGCATTGCCTGGCTGTATTCATTGACCTGCCTGCCTGCAGCGATGAGTCTTTTGAAAACCCAAGTGCATCCGCGGCTTGCAAACAAAATGCGCTCTGACGATTACGATGCATTTGCGAAATTTATGGTCAAGCTGGGACGTTTTACCCAGACACACGCGAAGGGCGTTGTCGCAACGTCACTTTTTGTCGCTGCGTTTGGTTTTTTTGCCGCCAGCCAGATTGAAGTTAATGAAGATCGTATAGAAACCTTCCACAACTCCGAACCGTTGTACGTTGCAGACAAGGCGATCAACAGCCGTTTCGATGGTACCAGCTACCTGGACATTGTGGTCGAGACAAGAGAAGAAGAAGGCATTTTTCAACCAGATGTTTTGCAGAAAATTGAGGCGTTGCAAATATACGCAGATACACTGCCGGGCGTTCAGGGCGTCACATCGATTGTGGACTACCTCAAACAGATGAACCGGGCGCTGAATGAAGGAGAGGCGAAGCAATATGTAGTACCTGATGACAGAGACCTGGTCGCCCAATACTTCTTGCTCTATAGCGCGTCAAGCGATCCGACTGATTTTGAAGAAGAGGTGGACTATGACTATCGGCTAGCCAACGTTCGCATCAGCATGAATACGGGCGCCTATGTCGACAACAAGATTGTTG
>JBPCXM010000508.1:0-2541 GCA_051008535.1 Pseudomonadales bacterium
GCAAGAAGAAGTGTTAATTGAAACCGGCCCCGGTGTCGTCGCCACCAATGTGTTAAACGCGTCAACGGTAGATATTGCAGGCGTAGATCTCGAACTCCAGTACAAGCTGACCGAGGCTTGGTCGGTGCGGGCAGCGTATGGCTACCTTGATGCAGAATTCGATGAGTTTACCGCCGATCTTGATGGCGATGGTGAGACTCCCGCGACAGATAATACAGATCTCAAACTGCGTAATGCTCCGGAGAATACCTTTGGTCTTTCCACCACCTACACCGTCCCGATAGGACCCGGCAAGTTCTATGCCTACGCGTCATATCGTTTCAGGATGAGATAGAAACCATTCTGGACAATGATCCTTTGGGCCACATCGATAGTATCGAGAACGTGGATGTCACGCTGAACTACACTTGGAGCCACTATAAAATCACTCTATTTGGTCGCAACCTTACAGACGAGGTATATGCCCGTCGGGTGCGGATAAAACCACTGGTCACGTTTGGGCAGTATACCCAGGGTACAAATATCGGGGTTGAATTGGCAGCCTCTTTCTAGTTAGCCACACTTTGCGCGTCGGCGAAATAAGGCAGGCAGCCAGTCCGCTCAAGTACAATCTGAAGCTGTGGGTCATCAATAACCTTCAGGTATTTCTTATACAGCTCGTGCAATGAGAACATGTGATATTTGAAGGTATTCTGCTGGTACAATTGGCCGTCAAACTGCAGCGATGTTAGTTTCTCCCCTGCTTGGTAGGCCTTGGCATTGGCGCAGGCCCAAGGTAGGAAGCGCCCGGCAATCGAGTTCTTTATTAGCGGACCAAGGGTCGGCATCAGACTTTCCAGGTTTTCAAAATCCCCTTCAATTGATGCATTGTGCATGCGCTTGATCCAGCCCTCCACTACGGGGTGATTGGCACGGATGTAACGTCCGCCGGAGACATCACTATAAGCCTCCACCATCTGGCCGAAAACACTGAAGTCTCCCAAGGTGGGCCGGCCGCCGAAGAAATAAGACCGCGTTGCCAGGTGAATTTCCATATCAGATAACAGGGTCTGCCAGGATTTCATCAAGTGAGGTTTGTTGGTCGCATTTCCGCCGGCAAAAGCGAGGCGCGGCACCATGCGTTTCACAATGAGCTTTGCCGCCAGCGGACTAATCAGTCGTCCCCACCACGTTACCGCTATCATCAGCTTAGCAAGGCGCTTACCGGTCCAGACCTGATCCTCCTCCGGCCCCCAACGCTGAAAAAACATCAGCTTGTTACACCACTCGTCGCCGAACTCTTCCAGCAACTGCGACAGAAATGTTGCTGCGGGCTCTGCAGGATAGACTTCTGGAATAGGGGTTTTCGGCCCAATCTCCTCCTCCATCATTAGAGTGGAATCTTGCATGGCAGTGCCGTCAGGACGAAACAGCATTGGGATCAACGCCACTTGGGCGTGCTTTTTGAACTTCTTGCTATTAAGTAAGGATCGCTCCTCCCACTCGAAAGGTACGCCTTTGAACTGCAGGTAGCTGTACATCTTCATTGTGTAGGGAGACATCTGGCTCCCCAAGAGAGTATAAGCTGCCATCAACAAATTTCCTTAAGCACAAATAAGACTGTATTTTTAGCAATCAGTTTACTGGCAACCCTTTGGAAACATTCTCCAGCCAGCGGCTCAGAGCTGTTCGCTGTCTGGAATGGATAATTTGAGAATCATACCTCAGTATTTTATATATTGACACTACTAATGCCAATAGATGATACTAGTTCGCGATGTTAGCCAGTAGCGATGGCTTTGTACATCACAAGACCTCGAAATTGGGTTTCCGACCGCGATATTCGCCCTGAGTACAGACAAATGAAAAAAGTGTTTATTCGTATCATCATCGCATTAGTGATTATGGTGTTAGCGGCTTTCTGGATGTTGTTTTTTTCATCCCGTCCGCCACTGACCACCGACCCGGCAACCTTGGCCGGTGATGGCAGCACTATTAATTATTGCGAATTGCCGAAACTGGGTGGCAGTGGAATAGTGGCAGCGGATATCCCCAAAGGGAATACCCCCGGTTGCAGTTACAGCCATTTCCCTCTGCCGATATTGGCTGAATGTACCGAACCGTTGGTTGCAGGTGCGGCGGATATTCGCGGCCTTTGGATAGGCGTAGAAGGCGGCCACGTTGGCCATGTGGAACGCGTTGAACAATGCGGCCGTCGTACGGTGATTACCAGCTCGGGCATTATTCATGACGCCGGCCCTAATAGTACCCTGGGCGAAAACTCCAACGATACGGAAGGTGGGGTATTGTTCACCATTGGCGACAAAGAATACTGCGCGCGAACGTCTGCCAGCATGATCTGGAATAACGGCGTGCTGGACTTTCATGTCTTCGGTTGGGGGCCTATTGTGGTTCAGCGCTACCTCGACAATGAGCAACTGATATGGGAGTACGCCGACGGTAGCATTACAAGAATGGACCGCCTCTGCAAACTGCCAGAGGATCAGAAAATACCTACGCCGAGAGGACGGCGCATAAGCTTTTTCTGAGAGCAGGTCGTGA
>JBPCXM010000509.1:0-2695 GCA_051008535.1 Pseudomonadales bacterium
GGCACCATGAAAGTGCTGGAGGAAGGCTGATGGCCACATATCACAACGACCTGGATTCCCGGCAGCAGGTGGTGGCCGCCCTGCAGCAGCTAGTGGAGGCCGGCCTGACCAGCGGTACGTCCGGAAATGTTTCCGTGCGCACCGCAGACGGCATGCTGATCACGCCGACCGGCGTGCAGCCAAAAGACCTCGCGCCCGATCACGTCGTCTATATGCAACTGGACGGCTGCGTTGGCGACGACCAGCTGACGCCCTCCAGCGAATGGCGCATGCATGCCGATATCTATGCCAACAAGCTCGGGCTGGACGCGGTGGTTCACTGCCATTCTAACTACGCCACCATCCTGGCCTGTGCCCACAAGAGTATCCCGGCCCAGCATTACATGATTGCCGCCACCGGTAGCTATGAGATTCCGCTGGCCGGCTATGCCACATTCGGCTCCCAGCAGCTTTCCAATGCCGCGCTGGAGGCACTGTCCACCTCGCTGGCCTGCCTGCTGGCCAACCACGGCCAACTGGCCACCGGTTTCAACCTCGAGGGTGCACTCAAACTTGCCGAACTGGTGGAAGAAATGGCTCACTGGCACTGGGGAGCCCTGGCCATCGGCGGCCCGAAACTGCTCAGTCGGGAGCAGATGGACGAGGTACTCACTGCCTTTGCCACCTACGGCCAGCAGCAAGAACGTAAGGACCTGGCCTCGGGCAATCGCCTGGATGACAGTGATTAAACCATCGAACTTGAATCAGCAATGAAGAAAGGAGAAGCACCATGACTTATGCACTGAAGAAAGATCTTGAACTGCGTGAACGCGCTCAAAGCGCCTTTCCCGCCGGCGTCTACGGCCATCAGGCCTCCATCTCTTTGTCGCCGGATCACCCTCAATTCTTTGCCCGCGCCGAGGGTGGCCGTTTGTGGGACACCGATGGCAACGAGTACATCGACTTCATGTGTGCCTACGGCACCAACTTGTTGGGTTACTGCCATCCGAAAGTGGATGAAGCAGCGGCCCGCCAGCAGAAGATCGCCGACAGCGCCACCGGCCCGTCACCCCTGATGCTAGAGTTGGCTGAAACCTTCAAGGCCAGATCCGCCCATGCTGACTGGACCATGTTCGCCAAAAACGGCACCGATGCCACTACCATTTGCCTGATGACGGCCCGGGCTCAGACCGGGCGCAACACTATCCTGGTTGCCGACGGTGCCTATCACGGTGCCGGGCCCTGGTGCACGCCGGGGCCGGTGGGCGTCACCGAGGCGGATCGGGCCCACCAGGTGACGTACCAGTTCAATGACGTGGCGAGCTTGAAAGCGGCGGTGGAACAGGCGGGGGATGACCTGGCCGGCATTGTAGTTTCGCCTTTCAAACACGATGTGTTCGTGGACCAGGAGTGGCCCACCCAGGAGTTCGCAAAAACCATGCGCGCCATGTGCGACGAAAAAGGCGCGGCTCTGATTCTCGACGACGTGCGCTGCGCCTTCCGCTTCAGCCTCGGCAGCACTTGGGAAACTATCGACGTGCTGCCGGATCTATGCGCTATGAGCAAATCTGTGGCCAACGGTTACGCTCTGGCGGTGGTGACAGGCAATGACAAATTCCGCGAGGGCGCGAGCCAGATCTACACCACGGGCTCTTTCTGGTTTGCCTCTGTCTCCTTCGCTGCCTCCATGGCTACTATCAAGGCCATCGAAAGTGAGGGCGCCATCGAGCAGATGAAAGTCTCCGGCGACTTGCTGCGCACGGGCCTTGACGAATTGGCCGTTGGTCACGGTTTCGCCCTGCGCCAGACCGGCCCCTCACACATGCCGCTGGTACTGGTGGACGACGACCCTGACTGGTCGAAGACCAACTATTTCTGTAGCGAGGCGGTCAAGCGCGGGGTTTACCTCCACCCCTGGCACAATATGTTTATCTGTGCCGCGCACAGGGAGTCCGATATCGAGGAGGCCCTGCAGCGCACCGAGGGTGCCTTTGCGGCGCTGAAGCAGAAGTTTGGTTAGGATTGCGTGAGGTTTGACAGGTCTTACAGTGTGTAGTACGGAGAACGGCTCGGCGCCGATAGCCACCAGAAACCAGACTGTTAATTCTAATTCATGCAAAACAAATCAAATAACAAAACAACTTCACTTGGACACTCAGCTTCGCTGCGCAACAGTGAATTCGACGTTAAATGTCTGCCTTTTTTTGGTTTCGAGCAAAACGAGTGACAGCTTGTGCTCATTGCGGACCCTCGGCTCCAAAATTTGGCAAGGGTGTCGATGGCATCTACGCTACCAAATAAATCAGCGAAGACCTCGAGAACACTCACTCCTAGGCACCAACACTACGATTGCGGTAATGGCGTCACTGAAAGAGCGGTCGGTTGATTTGCATGCTCGATCGTCCCTCTTGTAACAATTATTGCAGCCAATAGTCGATCGACTCTATGATGGAATCAGGGCACACTTTCAATTCCATGTCCGACCGATAATGGTCTAAAATCCGATGCAAACGATGGCTCAATATTGGATGCAAATCAACCCCAGATAGCCGTATCAGCGCGACAACGAATATAGCAACAGGAGAACACCATGTCGGGACCAAAATACCCGGGATTGGACACCATGGCACTGCATGCCGGCGCCCAGCCGGACCCCGCCACCGGGGCCCGGGCGACACCGATCTACCAGACTGCGTCGTTTACCTTCCCCGACTCG
>JBPCXM010000510.1:0-4076 GCA_051008535.1 Pseudomonadales bacterium
CCCAGGTGACGGGCAGAACGAGTGGCAGCAGGATTGCCATCACCCCCCAGCTTGACCCCGTGGCGAAAGCCGCTATTGCTGCCAGTGCGAATGTACCGACGGGGATGAGTTGTGGAATCAGTGAATCGCCTGCGATCGCTACCAGGAAATCCGCCGTTCCCAGTTTCGCAGTGGTGTCGGATAGAGCCCAGGCCAATACCAAAATCATCAATGGCGCCACCATGACTTTAACGCCTCCGGTCCATGCGCCGACGATCTGAATCAGGCTCATGATACGTTGGACCAGGGTCAACCCGCCTGCCACTGCCGCGCCGAGGAATGAACCCCACATAAGGGCTTGATACACCTCGGCTGAACCTAGGCGCTCGCGCAGGGTATCCCCCTCACCGGTGATATACAGACCGGCAAAAGAGCCGATTATAAGCGTCAGTATTGGCAGCACGGCATTTAGCGCGCGGCGTGGAATATCGTCACCGATTTCGGTGTTGATACCCTCTTCGGCGGTGGGTGCGTCGTCATTGCCATCTGGAATGACCTGCCCGGTCGACTGACTGCGTCGCTCTGCGGTGAGCATGGGTCCAAAGTCTCTGCCGCTCCAGCCCACCAGGAAAACGAAGAAGATAGCCAGCAATGGATAGAAGCTGTAGGGAAGGGAATGTAGGAACAAGGTAGTTGCGGGCATATCAAAGCCCTCAAGGTTTTCAATCGCCTTGCTGATAAGGCCGAGTTCGTAGCCTATCCAGGTAGTCACTACCGCAATACATGCTACTGGCGCAGCGGTGGAGTCAACAAGATAGGCTAATTTCTCCCGCGAGATTTGCAGCCGGTCGGTGACCGGGCGAACGGTGTTGCCGACCACCAGGGTGTTGGTGTAATCGTCGAAGAAGATGCATAAGCCCAGAAACCAGACCGACAATTGGCCGCGGCGAACCGAGTTGGCCCAGCGCATCACGATATTAACGATACCGTGCATGCCTCCGTTTTGTGATATCACACCGACCATACCGCCAATCATGCCGGTGAAAAGCAGCACCGCGACATGGTCCGGATCCAACATGACGTGGTATAGCCGTACTTGGAAGGTGTCGAGCAAAGCCCGAAAAATGTTAACTAGACTGGGGCCGTATTCGACAATCATGCCAGTCCAGATGCCGAAGAAAATCGCTGGTACCACTGCACGAAGCCACAATGCCAGTCCAATGGCAACCGCAGGTGGTAAAATCGATGTCCAATCGGCAACAACTTCGGCAGCAGGCATTATTGTTATCCATTATGGGCAGTGCTCACAGCATAGAGCGCCGCGGCAGCTAATGCCAGCGAATCTATGCCGCTTACTGAATCCTTGTCAGTCCGAAGCGGAATCTTCGTTAACAAACACCAGTCCAATACCGTCGTTGTCGAAGCGGACTATTTTCATTTTAACGAGAGGCCCGGCACCGCCATCACCGAGACCCTGAACCTGCACCTCAACTACTTCACCCACGGAGGGCAAGGCATTGCCCTCGGAGAGAATATAAGCGCCGCCCTCGGAAATATCGCTGGTATGTAGTTTGAGATCACCGACTTCAGGATGCGATAGCTTTACCTCGGCACGCAGTTTGTTGCGGATATGTACTCTCTTGTTATCTGCCATCTGGATGCCCCCGGTTTTTCGCCATAATGCCTGATGATAGAACCCATGTACACTGCCCGCCAAAACGCCTGATACACCTATGACGACGCACCCTGAGTGATCATTCAAGGTGCAGTCGCCGGAATTCAGAATGCAAATTGCCAACCGACCGTCGCATGCCAATCGGTTTCTAACTGTGGACCGTCGAGGTCCTGCCTGATCGGAACGTTAATTTCTAATGCTAGGCGCTGCTCTTCTCCCGGTAACAGGAAATTGAAGCCCAGACTTGCGTCCACGCGCTTGGCGCCTTGCCGGTCGGGATCGGCAGTTTGTACCGGCGCGACGATCAGTGGATCGATGCCATCGATATTGCCGCGGTCGAAATACTCGAGCCTCCCGGAGAAGCTAATGTATGGATTCATACTGTAACTCAACCAGCCAGTCAGACGATGCTCGTCACCCAGCGTATAATTCTCATCGTTTTCCCCCGTACGGAAAACACTCCGCCATTGGCTACCCCAGCCCCACGCTGCGCTGTGTTGTGCGTAAGTTAAACCGGCAATCACATCGTAAGTCCCCGATCCGAGTTGCATCGGATAAGGCAAACGCGGTGAGGGTCGCGTGTTCATCGGTGTGAGAATTGTGTCTGTCTCCTCGATATCGCCGGTTGGCAGCGAGATTCCCGCTGTGACATGCCAGCGGCTGGTGCCACCTTTGAATACTTTGACGAGCGCTGCCAAGCTGGTATCTCCGAAGCCACTGGTCTCTGTTGTAAACCCGCCAAGCCGCGTAGTACCCATCGGCCCCATGAACGTCACATGCTCCATTTCCTTCTCTATATAGTTGAACATAGTCATCAAGGTGATGCGGTCGCTGGGCGCGTACATGGCGCCGAACATGTGCATATCCATCGTCATTTTGGTTGGCACAACACGTAGCATTGGCGGTTGCATCGGCGGATTGGAGAACCGGTTCGGTTCTGTGGTGACAATTTCCTCCGGCGATTGATTAGAAGTACCGTTGAGATTCCCCTCCATATCCATATGCATAAAGCGATAGGAGAGCATAATCTCTCCCTGTTGATGAGTGTGATCGCCCATGACCCCAATAGGCGCGTGTGAGTCCGGACGCGTGTCGGCTGTTGCAGGGATAGATAAGAGCGAAGCTACCGCACAGGCGGCAGCGATTATGAGTTTCATTGAATATCTCCCAGTTAGTTTAAAAACGCTATTTTTTAGCCGCGCTTTATACCAGGAGGGGCTCGAGGCTGATTGTCGTTGGGCGAGTGAGTTAATAGTAAGGGTGCGGCTTTACTGAGACCGTGAGCTTGCCTCTCCACACTGTGAAAGTCGACGTGGCTAGCGAACGCAGCCGTGAATTTGCTTGTACTGAACGCGGAGAACGGACAATCTGCGCGCCACGTGTCGTGTTGTGAATTGCTGCTATCGTGATGATTCGCATGGTGATCGCTATGCAGAACAGCCATAACAGATGGCGACACACCCTCCGGGCAGAGCTGCAGGAACCAGCCAGACGAGAGCGCCGCGGGCATATAACCTGCGGGAAAAACGGCCTGTATGAAAAAGAATGCCAGCGCAATCCGACTCACCAAGCGGCGATGATCGATGTTACGTTGGTTAGTTCGCGACGTCACGTATCACTATCCTGGGAACATCAAACGCTCAATTTCCTGTAAGCCAGAGGAGTCAACCCCGTCCACCCTTTGAATGCCCGGATAAACGCGCTCGGCTCGGAAAAGTCGAGTTGGTAGGCAATCGTTTCAACACGGAGGTTTCGCATGTTGATCAAGTATATCGCGAGATCCCGCCGTGTCTCCATCTTAATATCCTGGTAACTGGTCTCCTCTTTTTTGAGCATGCGGCGCATTGATTGCGGATGCAGGTCGAAGTGAGAGGCTGCGCTATCAATATCTGGCACTATATGATGTTTTTGCAGCTGCCGCTGCAGCCAGATACGAACCTGGGTAGATAATTCTCGCGGTGCCGTTGTTTGTGAAAGCAAGGTCAACGGGCTCTTGCTGAGAAACGTTTTCAGTTGTTCGAAACTCCTGACATTAGGCAGATTCATGATCTGTTGGTCGAAATAAAGCGCGCTGTTAGGTTGCCCGAACCTGACCGGTGAGCCATAGAACAGATAGCGGTATTCACTTTGGTAATGTGGTGCGGGGTAGTCGAGGTCAACCCACGGTAACGGAATGCGCATGTTCGCCATCCAACAAAGGGTGCGATGTATAGTGATTAGATGATGCTCGATTGCATAGTTGTTCTTAATGCCGCTGCCAGGGCGGCGGGTAAGTTGGTAAATCGTTTGATCTTCATGCTGGCGCAGCGAAAAGCTCAGGCCATTATCGAAAATATTGCCGAATTCGGTTAACAAGCCAAGCGCCTGCCCGATGCTATCGGCGTTGATTGCACTATAGGTAGCCAGTTTAAAGGTATTGTGT
>JBPCXM010000511.1:0-3347 GCA_051008535.1 Pseudomonadales bacterium
GATATGAATACAACAACCAAAGCACACAGTAGAAGCACTGAACGACACATCGGTATTGATGTCGGGAAATCCCTGCTAGATATCTATGTCTATGAACTGGCTGTCCACTGGCAGGCAGAGAATACCCCCGCAGGCATCAAACAACTGATCAGACGACTCAAGCGCTATCAGCTGACCCGCATACTGGTTGAAGCGAGCGGCGGCTATGAGCGAGCGTTGGTTGAAGCCTGTGTTGAACACCAATTGCCCGTGATTGTGGTCGCACCCGTGCAGGTGCGGCAGTTTGCCAAAGCACAGGGCATCCTCGCCAAGACCGACAAAATGGATGCGCGCTTGATTGCGCAGTTTGGTGTGATGATGCAGCCGGATGTGCGCACGTTACCCAGCAAAAATACCCGGGTATTCAAGGACCTGGTCGCACGTAAACGGCAACTGATGGAGGCGCGCACCCAGGAGCTGAACCGGCAACAGAAAGCGCCACCGGCACTGGCCAGCACGCACCGGCGGTTACTCAAAATGCGCGATAAGGAGGTCGCGTGGATCGATAACCGCTTGGCCAAAGCGCTCAACCAGATCACGGAATGGCAGCGGCCGTATGAGATCATGCTGTCAGTTCCCGGGATAGGCAACGGTGTCGCGTTTACACTGCTGGGCGAACTGCCGGAACTGGGGCAGCTTAATCCTCGCCAGATAGCGGCGCTATGCGGCTTAGCCCCCTTTAACAAAGACAGTGGCAAAATGAAGGGCAAGCGCCGCATACGCGGTGGCAGGGCACCGATTCGCACCGTACTGTATATGGCCATGTTGTCAGCGATACAGCACAACCCGGTGATGAAGAGGTTCTATGAAAAACTGGTTGCCCAGGGTAAACACAAGAAGGTCGCGCTGACGGCTTGCATGAGAAAGATGATCACTATTTTAAATGCCATGGTGCGCGACGATAAGGAGTGGCAGATGGCGTAAATATTTTTTGCTATAGGCTTGCTTTTGGATCACAGTCGCTTGTTAGGTGGCTGCGACCACATACCGTTGAACAACCTCTGCTGACTCCCCATCCGAAACCTCTGAATCTAGCACTCCGCCATTGCTGACGATCATCCGGGCTGAGGCTGCATTGCCTTTGTGGCAATGGATATGAATCTCTCTAATACCGCGCTTTCGCGCTTCCTGGATTGTGAGCGCCATTAGAAGGTTGCCGATGCCTCGACCTCTAAAAGACGGCCGAACGCCCAACCCAATGTGTCCACCACAGCGCCGGATTCTTTCATTTAGGTAGTGCCGTAGATTTGTCACGCCGATTATCTCAGCGCCATCAACGAGCCAAAACGTTGAACTCGGGACAAATCCTTCGGGGATGTTGGTTCCGTTGGAGAAATCACTCAGACGCTGAAGGAGCGCGCCGAAATCATGGTGTTCGAAATCCAATGGGAACGGGTAGCGTTCCTCATCGCCAAGCTCGACGATGTACGCACCGTAGCTTTGCTCGTACTCGAGGCTTGGCGGTACTAGTACGGCTGTCATAAGACACCTAACGCCAAGCACACGGGCAAACTGAAACGAAGTGTAGGTTTGTCCGACGACCGAAGGGAGTGTAGTGCTGCGTCTTGTTAGGTGGGTTACTTCGCATACTTCGACGCGCCCAAAAAATGTAAAGAGACATAAGGCTCATTACCCACGACCCAACTATCATGGGGCTCCGAAGGAATATAAAACAAATCTCCAGCACGCATTTCCGTAACTCTGCCATCTGAGAAGGCAGCTGTAGCACAACCAGAAACCACCATGCCAACATGTTCTACGCTGCAAAATTTTTCACCCAGCGCCTCTCCTACATCAATAGACCACTTCCACCCTGGCTGATAAGTGGCTCTACCAATAGTCATACCGCCCAAAGTCACAGTTTCAAATTTACCTTTTTCGAAATGTGTTACTTCATCAGGGTTTTCGAATTGCTTCAGGATTACATTCACTTTCGATTCTTCCAACTTATTCACCTAACAGCATATTCAATATCAAACTGACGTGATTAAACACGTCAAACTGAAATATATCCCCGGTGAAAGCACTTCAAGTATAATCTATATGATGCTGTATATTAAGATATTATACTACCCATCGGAATTGCGTTTTTGGGGAAAAACATCAAAATGATACCTTATCGCTACTAAACACCATATACTTTATAATGCTGTATGTAAACACAGTATATGGAGTTTGCAATGGCCTCTACATTTATCCAATCGATTCGAAATCACCTGCGTGCGCGACACTACAGCAAGCGAACGGAAGAGACGTATATTCACTGGATCAGATATTTTGTTCGCTTTAACAAAATGGCCCATCCCGACTCGCTGGACACGGCTGATATAGTCAGGTTTTTGGAGCACTTGGCGGTAGCTAAGAACGTTTCACCTGCTACCCAGAGAACTGCTCTGAACGCGCTTATGTATCTTTATAGAAAAATACTAGGCCGTGATGACATCGAGCTTGGCGAGTTCACAAAGGCTCGTAAAGAATCAAAACTGCCGGTGGTGCTTACGCAGCAAGAAATCATAAATCTGTTGAACCGGCTTCAAGGTGAATCCAGAACGTGCGCTGAACTGATGTATGGCTCGGGGCTGAGAGTTATGGAAGTTTGTCGTCTGCGAATTAAAGACATCGACTTTGACAGGCTTTCCATTTTTGTGCGTGATGGCAAAGGCCGCAAACAACGCGTTACCACACTAGCCGAGACCTGTTTGTCGTCATTGAGAAGACAAGTCGCGCTCGCGCGAATTTATTGGCAAGAAGACCAGGCAGCGAGAGCCTGGGATGGCGTTTATTTACCGTACGCTCTGGAACGTAAATATCCTAACGCGGGTTTCGAGTTTGCCTGGCAATATTTGTTTCCAGCCGACAAGCGCACACATGATCGGCGAACCGGTAAGGTTCGCAGGCACCACATATATGAACAAAACGTTCAGCGTGCAGTTAAGAAAGCGGTGCTTGCATCCGGAATCGACAAGCAGGCGTCGTGTCATACGTTGCGCCACTCATTCGCAACGCATTTGCTAGAACGAGGGGCAGATATTCGTACGGTACAAGATCAGCTGGGCCATAGCGACGTGCGAACTACCGAGATCTACACTCATGTAATCAATCGAGGTGGCAGGGCAGTCAGAAGCCCTCTTAGCGATCTAACCAACTCATTCAACACTCAACATAAGATAGAGGAGCCAGCGGCCGGAATTTACTTCGCGTCGATATAACATCAGCCCATCGTCTAGAGCTGTGTGCGGTATTACCCTCGAAAAGAAGCTCTTAAAGCAGCCGATGGTCTTTTGCGTATCAATTTTGCGCGCGCTTCT
>JBPCXM010000512.1:0-8588 GCA_051008535.1 Pseudomonadales bacterium
CTTGGCGTGCTTCGTCCACATCCCAGCCGAAGTGGCGGAACACATCGGTAGGTATCATGCGTTCGCGCGCCACCACGCAAGCCTCGTAGGCAAAACGGGCGCGGTCTTCTTTGTCCTCTTCGCTTAAAGAGCCAATAAACTCTTCCAGGTAGTTAACACCGAAGGTCACATGGCGCGCTTCATCGCGGATAATGAAGTCTAGCAAGTCGTGCAACAACGTGTTGGCCACGCAAATCTTCATAGTGTTGAACGCCGATAGTGCAAATCCTTCAATCACTAGTTGCATGCCGATAAATTTCAAATCCCAGCGCGGATCGGTCAATATTTTATCTAACAATGTTTTTAAGGCGCTGTCGACTGGGTACATATAACCCACTTTTGTTTGCAGGTATTTGTTGAAAGCTTCAACATGGCGGGCTTCATCAAAGGTTTGTGATGCCGCGTACAGTTTGGCGTTGTAACTCGGCGCACACGAGGCTAGTTGCGAAGCAACTAACAGCGCGCCTTGCTCGCCGTGTAAGAACTGTGACAGCGTCCAGGTGTTCAGATGGCTGTTGAATTCTTTTTCCTGCTTTTCCGTGAATGCCAGGTATGGTGGGTATTCGATAAAGGCATTGGCGTCATTGGGAAAGCTTTCCGGCTTGGGCTTGTCCCAGTCGATATCGGTTTCGGCGTTCCAATTCAGTTTCTTGCCCAACTCGTATAACTTTTTGATGCGGTTATCTTGTAGGGTATAGTCCCAGTTAAAAGCGCCGGTGAGTGGCGTTTCGAATATTTCGATAACGTGTTGAATTTGATCGCTATTGAGCGTCAGCTCTGATTCTTCCGCGTAGTGAGAAATATCTTGCGGTGTGGTAACAACTTGCACAGTCATAGCAAATTCCATAAAGCCTGGGCGATAACTGAATAATACTTGCATGGCTGCTAGTCTCAAGGTTATTGTATGACTTTAATAAGTCATTTCGGGACAGGCCGCCATGCTCAAAGCGCTGCAACAGACTGTGTCAGTTCAAGAAGTACCTGGCGGCATGGCCGCCATTCTGCTTGAGTATGTTGCCGAACTTGGCGTTTCCCAGGCTGCGGCGCTGCGTGGCACCAGTGTAAAAGCTGAGCTATTGGCCGAACCAGGCGCCGCCGTGTTCCACGATGATTTCGTGACCATTCTAAACAATTGCTTATGTCTGACCGAAGAGCCGGCGCTGTTTTTACACTACGGTCAACGCGTCACCCTCACTGCTTTGGGCGTACTCGGTTACGCCTTATTGTGCTGTAGCGACCTAAAGCAGCTATTGGATCTGCTGTCGCGTTACCATCTATTGATTTCGCCTAATTGCGATATTCGTGTCGCGACCGAGGGAGACTATGTCGCCATGTCGGTGCATGGCGGTATGTTGGGCAAGACCATTGAGCCGATGGACTGCGAATTGTTTTTCTCAGCGGCGAATGCATGCTTGCATCACCTGTTTGCTGAGACGCAGTTTAAGGTAAAGGCGCATTTTACCTACCCCGCGCCATCTTACGCGGCAGCATATGAGGATCAGTTTGGTGACGACGTGTTATTCAATTGCGTTGAAAACAAATTACTTGTTAGCGCCGAACTGTTGAGCAAACCGCTGCATTTCGGCAATCCCACTATGCTCAAACTTTACCAGCATCAATGCGACGAAGTGCTGGCACAAATGGATCAGAGCGCTGAGTACATGCGCCGAGTGAAACAAGAGTTGTTAGCTATGCCCGGCGAATTCCCCGCCATCGAGGTAGTTGCTGCACAGTTGAACCTCGGCGTGCGCACCTTACGCCGCCGCCTCGCTGCAGAAGGCACCAGTTACAAAAGCATCGTGAGGCAGCTGCGCTGCGAACTGGCGGAAACGTATTTGCGCGCCAGCCCGTTGTCGATTTTTGAAATCGCCGATATGCTGGGATATCAAGACGTGTCCAATTTTCGTCGCGCGTTTATTCACTGGAAGGGTGTATCACCCGCGCAGTATCGCAAAGTAGCGCCACGCTAAGCGTTTACTCTACCGCACTCCATATATCTGTCAGCGGCTTGCGTTCCGATGGAATCTCCCGCTCCTGCAACGCTTCAGGCAAGGCGTCAGCCGCTGCGCGTACGCCGAGGGCGAAACCTGCGATAACGGTTTGTTTGTCGCGATCAATATCGAACGCCGTGTAAATCTCATCTTTTTTGATGCCTGCCATGCCATGCGTGTACAAACCCAGCATGCGCGCCTGTAAGGTCATTGCCATCCAGGCGGCGCCGGTATCAAACTGTGCAAGATTATTTTCCTTGCCATTTCTTGCAAATTGATTGTCGCAGAGTATAAATCCAAGCAGCGATGCGCTCTTCGCCCACGCCTGGTTCCCATCCATCAGCAGACTAAGAAATGTGTCGAAACTGCTGTCGGTGGAAGTGAGAAAAAACCACGGTTGCTCGTTATAACATGAAGGTGCCCAACGCGCCGCGTCCATGATTTTCAGCAAGTCGGCGTTGGCTATAGCTCTTTTTTCGAAAGCGCGCGGTGACCAGCGCTGGTGGAACAATTCGGCAACACCATCGACTGGGTCGCGTAGCGAAAAGTCAGCATCGCTGCCTGTTTCGTAAGTCATTGTGTTCTCCTAGTACTCCTTCAAGCTGAATACGTCATTATCGCCTTGAAGGAGTACATGCTGATTGAACGCCTATCGTAAAGCATACGCGTAGCCGATCAAATACCCAATGTGGTGGTTTGCGCTTATACTTTCGTCCAACATCGCGTGTGCCATCATAAGGAAAAATAATGAATAAAGCGGCTGTGTCCTTGCATCATGAGCGTACGCTCTACGATGGCTGGCGTTCCATCGTTGTCAGCTTGTATATGACACTGGTCGGCTACGGCGTGCTGGTTGGCATTCCCGTGATCAGTACCGCGTGGGTGACCTTGCTGGGCTTTTCCGAGGTGGAAGTAGGGCGCGTGGCCGGCGCAGATCTTGGTGGGCTCTCGGCTGGCGCTATATTTACCGCGGTGTGTATCGCCCGCATGGACCGGCGCCTGCTGGTGCTGCTTGGTTTGATCATAGCGGTTACAGCAAACGCGCTGTGCCTTAAGTTCGTAGACTACGACCAGGTGCTGTGGCTGCGCCTAGGTGCGGGTTTTGGTAGCGGTATTTACACGGCGGTGGCGGTTGCCTGTCTGGGCGCAAGCTCAAAACCCGCGCGTGCCTACAATGCAATGCTGTTTGCTTTCGCCTTCTCACAGGCATTGGAGCTGCATATTCTGCCGCAGCTATCCATGAACGGCATCTACCTGGTATTTATCGGCTGTTTTCTTTTTACGCTGCCATTTTTGCGCTGGATCCCGCCGCGGCCGGTAGATAAAGCCCTGGACGTTGAACTGGAAGTAAAGGGAGAGGATGATAAGCCGCATGTCGAACGCCGCCACGTGCCTGCCTACGTCCCCTGGCTTTGTTTGGCCGCCATGTTTGCTACTTACATTAATATCGGCGCATATTGGACGTACATTGAGCTGGCCAGCCTGGACGGCGGTGCAACTCCCTCCTGGGTGAGCAAGGTGCTGGTGTGGTCCTCTTTCTGCAGTATTGTCGGTTGCCTGTTTGCCACCTTGCTCAGCGATCGCTTTGGTCTCGCCCGGCCGCTGCTGGTGACATTGGTGACTATGTCTCTAATTGTCGGCATGTTGGCCAACGGCATTACCGACCGAACGCTGCTGATCAGCGTGTTTTCGTTTAAACTGCTGTGGATTTTTATCGACGTTTACCAAATGTCGACCATTGCCAACGTAGACCATTCGGGACGCTTTGCGGCATTGATGCCGGGCGCGCAGGGCCTGGGGCAAATTGTCGGGCCGAATCTTGCGGCATCTATTCTGGGTTTTAATTTTGGCTATAGTGGCGTTTTTATAATGTGCGCTGGCGCAGCGCTTACTGGTATGGCAGTGTATGCCTTTATGTACCTGCGGCTGAAGCGCACTATTCCGGCGCTGGCGTATGCGGGTTAAGGAGAGGGACTGTGACGACAACCGTGGACTTCGATGACTTGCAGGCGCTATTGCTGAAAACGCTTGAAGATTTCAAGCTCGACCAGCAGGAGAAACATACCTTGCGTGAGCTGGTTAAAGAGCTACCCGACGAGCAAACACGTTACTTGCGCAACACTGCGTTCGATTTGGTTCGCCCCGCCGTTAGCGGGGGAGGAGAAGAAGCCATACACGCATTGCAGTGGCTTGAGAGGGTGGTCAAGTTAACGACTGCTGGCGCCGGCACAGCGGTTATTCGTCCGAGTGTACACTTCAGCCCCGGAGATGACTGCCGCCGCAAAATTGTCGACTTGCTGCATAACGCGAAACAATCCATCGCTATTTGCGTGTTTACGATTTCCGATGATCGTATTTCAGAGCAGATACTGAATGCGCACAAGCGCACCTTGGATGTTCGCATTATTACCGATAACGACAAAGCCAACGACAAAGGCAGCGACGTCGATAGGCTACGCCAGCAAGGGGTGGCAGTGCGCAAAGACAGATCCAGCAACCACATGCACCATAAGTTCGCCGTGATAGATCGGCGGTTTTTAATTAACGGCAGCTTCAACTGGACGCGCAGTGCCTCTGACCGTAATGAGGAGAATATTCTGGTCATGGCACAACCGCAAGCAGTGCAGGAATTTCAAGCCAAGTTTGAGGAGTTGTGGAATACCTATAGCGATTGAGTTGAGCGTGCTACTCCAACTCGATCCAGGTTGTTTTCAGCTCGGTGTAGTCGTCAAATGCGTGCATGGATTTATCGCGTCCATTGCCCGATTGTTTGAAGCCTCCGAATGGCACCGTGATATCGCCGCCAAAATAATTGTTAACCCCCATCGTGCCAACCCGCACAGCCTCGGCAACATTCAGCGCCGTGTTGATGTTGCGGCTCCACACTGCGCCAGCCAATCCAAAGATTGAATCATTGGCGATGCGTACCGCCGCTGCTTCATCTTTAAAGGTGATCACCGACATCACCGGGCCAAATATTTCTTCCTGCGCAATGCGCATTTCATTATTTACATTGGTGAAAATAGTCGGCTCGTAGAAATAACCACCACTCTCTTCCAGCACGCGTTTGCCACCAAACAGACAGTCTGCGCCTTCGCCATTACCGATATCGACATAATCGCTGGTCGTGCGGTATTGCCCTTCGTCTACCAGCGGGCCCATCGCCGTCGCTGGGTCGAGAGGGTTGCCGGGCATCCAGTTTTTGGTTTTCGCGACCACTTTTTCCATAAACGCATCGTGAATTCCCTCTTCAACGATTAACCGTGTGCCCGCCGTACAGGTTTGGCCGCTGTTGTAAAACACCGCGGTCGCCGCCATGGAGGCTGCGGCGTCGAGATCCGCGTCGGCGAAAACAATATTTGGGCTTTTGCCGCCAAGTTCCAGAAATGTGCGTTTCAGGTTTGACTGGCCGGAATATTCCATCAACTGTTTGCCCACCGGCGTAGAGCCGGTAAAGGTCATACCCTCGATACCCATATGCGTGGCAAGGTGTTGCCCCAAACTACCGCCTGGACCGGGCAATACATGCAATACACCATCTGGCAAGCCCGCCTCCGTTGCCAATTGGGCAATGCGAATGGCCGTGAGGGGAGTGGCCGATGCGGGCTTGACGATTACCGAGTTACCGGTTGCCAGCGCGGGGGCGACTTTCCAGGCCGTGGTCGACAAAGGAAAATTCCATGGCACGATGGCGGTGATCACGCCAAGCGGCAAACGGGTAATCAATGCCAGTGTTTTATGTGGGGTAGGCGCAATCTGCTCGTAGACTTTATCAATAGCCTCGCCGCTCCAGCGAATGGTGCGAACCGCGCCTGGTACATCGACATTCACCGTATCAGCAATCGGTTTGCCGACATCAAGTGATTCCAACAACGCTAATTCATGCGCATGTTTTTCTATCAATTCAGCCCAGTGCACCAAGACAATCTTACGATCGCCCGGCGCCATCCGTGACCAAACGCCAGAGTCAAAGGCTGTGCGTGCACTGACGACAGCCAGGTCGGCATCTTCCGCACCACAGCTTGCCACCTCCGCCAGAGTTGCACCCGTGGCGGGATTAATCGTCGGGCGCGTTTTGCCCGACAGCGCATCGCTAGGCCGACCATTGATAAATGCACGCCCCTCAATGTTGATTGTGGCTGCTTTTTGCTGCCAGTCTGAAACGGTTAAATCACTCATAGCACACTCGGATATTTGCGCCCCTTCAACGGGTACCAAATCGATTATACGCGCCCCTCAGCGCTCGTTGCAAAATGCAGCCTGGTGTCGTGAGTGTCGTCCGCCGTTCTGGCTGAGTGTGGTGTCAGGTAGGGTTTTTTATTCCTTTTAGCTGCGCTACTTGCTCTCGTTGCCAAGGCCGGTATTAACAATGGGTTGTGTCGCACTGTCTGAGCAGAGCACAACCATGAGGTTGCTAACCATTGCCGCACGTTGACCGGAATCAAGCTCAACAACGTCTTTTTGTTTCAGTGACTCAAGCGCCATTTCGACCATGCCGACCGCACCTTCTACAATACGCGTGCGCGCCGCAATAATCGCGCTGGCTTGTTGCCTTTGTAGCATCGCCTGAGCAATTTCCGGCGCATAGGCCAGGTGGCTGATGCGGGCCTCTACGACGTAAACGCCTGCCTTTTTTACGCGCTCCTGAATTCGTTTTTGCAAATTTTCAGAGATCAGACTCGGGTGACTGCGTAGGGATGGCTGCTCATCTTGGTGTTGATCGTAAGGGAAACTGCCGGCAATTCCTCGCAAAGCGGACTCCGACTGAATCTGCACAAAACTTTCGTAGTCATCCACATTAAAAACCGCTTCGGCTGAGTCGACGACCTCCCACACTACGATAGCGGCAATCTCGATGGGGCTGCCCTCGAGATCATTAACTTTGAGTTTACCGCTTTCAAAATTCCTAACGCGCAAGCTGATCTTGCGCTTGGCAAAAAACGGGTTATTCCAGCGCAAGCCTTGATCCTTGACCGTGCCGACGTACTTGCCAAAAAAGCTGAGCACGGCAGACTGATTTGGCTCAACGGTATATACGCCCATCAACAAAAACGCTAGTAACGCGATGAGTAGCATCAAGCCAAGCGTACGAGGTGTTGAATCTGCGTTAATTGATGCGACGACCGCAAAGATGCTGGCGAGTAAGAGCAAGGCTATGCTCAAAAAATAAATCAGCCCGTTGCCGGAATTTCTTGGTTGCTCGTTCATATGTTCATTCTCTTTGTTCGGTTAGTTGCGCGTCTGCTGAGCGGCAGCGCAAGTGTTCATCTAAATAAAGCTTTTTATGACGTTCAGTAACGATTCTCGCTTAAGTATGAGTATAGAGATGCACATCCCAACTAACATAATCACGATACCTTTATACATACCCTCCGGACTACGCCATTGATATTGCAACGCGTCCGTCTTTGTTATTTTATTTGCATAGGACAAACGTGGCTTGATAAGGGTGTCAATTTTCTTGCGTGGGAAAATACCCTGTTGCTTGCCATTCCCCAGCGGAATCACATATTCATCAATTTTGATCATTTGATCAGTCCAAAGTACTTTCTCCCAGCAATCGCTGCAGCTTCTTTGAAGATGGTCAACAATCTCCAGACGGTTGTCGAATACACCAATTCTAAACTTCGACAAACGCAACAATGGGAGAAACATGGGTACGAATGCGAGACTTATCATAAGCAGCGGCCATGTGATTGGGAGTATTGATTTTTCGGATGTTATAGCCAGCGCGACCATTGCGCCCGCAAATGCAATGACAGACAGCGCCAGCAGCCAGCCTAGTAACTTCATGTATCGAGCAGGCTCGATCCATTCTCCGTTTGCAGGCAACGCGGGCAATCTACCGGCTCCAGATGTGGCTATTGATTTGCTCTCACGTTCCTTGCGAAGCTGGCGATTGGTTTTCAGCTGTTCCTTAATGCCGAAATAAAAGCCGATGACGAAAGCAAGTAAACCCAGGAACCAGCAAAGGTATCCATACTGTTTATACTTTCGCGCTTGCTCCTTCTGCGCATCGAGCTCGCCCGCTAAAGCAGGGACATACAGGTCTTCCAGTCTAGCGCCATTGGAATCGTACTGATAAGTCTGGAAATAACGATTATCGGTGACCAGTGCTTGGTCGCCAAAAGTTTGAATCGCTATTGGGTCTGCACCGACTGGCAACTCGACTTCGCGTTGGGGATTCCACTGCTCGTCATACACAGCGACGCGACCATTTGTCATGCCATCATCAGCAACGATAACCCACCAGTTGTTGCCGACGCGCGCGAGCGAAAAAGGCCACACATGCGGGCCACTTAATCTGGTTTCGTGCTCTTCAACAACAGCGCCAAAATTGGCATCATTGTTTTCGAGCTTCACCACGCGATGATTGTTGGTATCGGCTAGCCAAAGTTTGCCGTCTACAAACAAGGGCTGGTTTGGGAAGTTAAAGCCAGTCTTTTTGGCAAGAATATGCCCTGTTGAATCAAGCTTGAATAGCTGACCGCGGCTGGTGTCGGCAAGGAAAACGGTATCGGTATTCCGGTCAATCGCAAGGCGAAAACTTCGATTCAT
>JBPCXM010000513.1:0-5996 GCA_051008535.1 Pseudomonadales bacterium
CAATAAATGCCGGTAGTTTTAACGGCGAACACAAACTGGCTGTCAAAACGGCTATCACGGTTAACAACGGCCTGCCAACGTGCGTCACTGGCTTCCGGGGATGATGAAGTAAGACTCTTTGTACTCATGGCTATAAGGTTCTCTACATTGATGGCATCATTGTGCCAATGCAGATCGGTCCCGACTATCCGAGTCTTGCTTTCAAATTCGCAGTACCGTGATTACCGCTTCGGCGTGGCGAGATCGGCGAGCTTAGCGGCCATGTCCTGCGCCGAAGTGGCTGGCTTGATGTCTTTGTCGATCGCCAATATCTTGCCATTCGCTCCTATGTAGAAAGTATGGCGATTGGCCCAGCCGCCTTGATTCAACACGCCATAAGCCCTTGCCGTCTCCTTGCTGGGGTCGCTGAGCAGGGGGAAATCGGCCTTGGTTTTGGTAGCGAAGCCCTTGTTGTCTTCCAGTTCGTCGACGCTAATCATAAAGTAGCTTGCCTGGAATTTGCGGATCAAGTGCCCGTTCTCTGTCAGTGACTTGCACTCTATGGTGCAGCCGCTGGTATAGGCCTTCGGAAACCAGGCAAGCACCACGGTCTCTTTGCCATGGAAATCTCCGAGGGTATAGGTCTTACCATCCGTTGCCTTTAGTGAAAACTCAGGTGCCATGTCGCCGACCGTAAGCTCGCCGCTCCATGCTGTAAGTGCGAACAGATAAATGCACATTGTCGTTAGCACTAATGCAAGGTGCTTCATCATGCCTCCAATTTTGGATACTGGATGTTCGTGAGTAAAAAGCTCAAACCTTGATCAACAGTTTGCCAGTGTTTTCGCCGGCAAACAGCATACGCAGCGCGGCAGGAAAACTTTCTATTCCTTCCACCACGTGCTCTTTGCTGTGTAGGCGTCCCGCGGTCATCCAGCCTGCCATCTCGGCCATGGCTTCGGCGTACCGCGATGCATAATCGAAAACAACAAAGCCTTCCATTGTGCCCCGGCTTACTAGCAGGTTCATGTAGTTTCTCGGTCCCGTGAAGCTACTAATATCCGTCGCATTGTATTGACTGATGGCGCCACAAAGTACGATGCGGCCCTTGGTATTCAGATTTTGCAAGGCGCCCTCCAGTATGCCGCCGCCAACATTATCGAAGTACACGTCAACCCGGTCGGGGCAGGTTCGGCGTATGCCTTTGGCCACATCTTCGTTCTTGTAGTCGATACAATCGTCGAAGCCGAGTTGGTCAATAACGAAGCGGCATTTCTCCGCGCCGCCGGCTAGACCTACGGCCCGGCAGCCCTTGATTTTAGCTATCTGACCGGTGACTGTTCCTACGGCGCCTGCGGCAGCAGAAACCAACACTGTTTCCCCTTCCTTTGGTTTACCGACATCCAGCAGGCCGAAATAAGCAGTCATGCCGGTCATGCCTAGCACGCCCAGGAACTGGGACAGGGGAGCGATTTCGGGGTCGATCTTCATGAAACCTTCAGTGGGGCCGGTGTAATGGGTCTGTGCGCCGGTCATACCCATGACGTAGTCGCCGGCCGAAAAGCCGTCGGCTGCACTGGCAACGACTTTGCCGACACCGCCGGCACGCATTACAGCATCTAGCTCGACGGGTGGGATGTAACTGCGGCCTTCGTTCATCCAGCCGCGCATGGCAGGATCCAGCGACACGTATTCTACCGCAACGGAAATTTCGCTTTGCGCTGGTTCGGGTGCCGGGTCGTGTGTAGTAGACCAGGCATCATCGCCGGGCAAGCCGGCGACACGCTTGGCAAGGCGAATCTGTGTTTCAGTGGTGCTCATGCAAACAATACTCCTTTAACAGCGGGTCGTGTTTTAAGAATGAGAATGGCAGCTGTGTACCGTACCACGGTTCGGCATTGAACAAAAATACAAGTGAATGTTCGTTATACCGAACCGGCTACGATAAGAATCCAGGCACGCAGGCATAGGCCGCGGCAACTCTAAAACCGTTGCGGTGCGTTAGTTCTGTGATGAGTTCTGGCATGGTCGCCACCTCACCGACTGGAACAGAGCATAGGTATTTCCAAATGCTCCATAGGAAATAAGTATTGGTTGGTCGGATTTGCGTTCTGTACTGTTAACTTCAATCGAAAGTCTGTCGGCATTGGTGATCCCTGAACCAGCCATGCGTCGGTAGCTCGGCGTTTCGACTGAGAGCATGGACAGGTCGATTCGAGTATTACTCGGCCAATGACGCAATTTTCAAACGAAAAATTCAAGCAAGGAGATAGGTATGAACTCAACAGCCAGAAATCGCCCGCTTGTGCTGCTCACGGCACTGGTCGGCGCAATTGCAGTCTTGCTAATCGGTGACGCAGTCGCTGACGATTCCAGGACATATAAGGCCACATTCACCGCAAAAGGAGAATTGATAAGACCCTCAGGTTGGCGTGAATGGGTGTTTGTCGGCAGCCCGGTTACACCAAATTCTCTGAACGGTGGCGCAGCACCTTTTCCCGAGTTCCACACGGTCTACATAGACCCTGTGAGTTGGGCGCACTGGAAAAAGACCGGTAAATTTCGTGAGGGTACGATGATTGCCAAGGAGCTGACCTTGATTGGTGACACCAGTGCAACAAGCGGCAAAGGTTTTTTCAACGGTGCGTTGCAAGGATTTGAAATTGCCCACAAAGACTCCAAGAAGTACCCGAAAGAGGCAGGAGGATGGGCCTATTACACGTTTGGCCACCATGCCGAGCCGTATGCGAACTCAACGGCAGCCATGCCAACAGCGGCCTGCGCAGCCTGTCATACGGGTGCTGCAGCCGATGACATGGTCTTCAATCAGTACTACCCAATTCTTCGTGCCGCCAAAGGCGCAGGTGAAGCGGGTGCGGGTGTTGGCGGCAAATGATACTAAGCGTTTGGGTGACGCCGTCCTGCTAGTACATCATGCCACTGATGACATTATCGCCATTTAAGAAGGGGAAAGACGCATATGAAGATACTTATCGCCGTAATAACGTTCTCTCTTTGTGCCGTAGCAATTGCGGGCGAGCCACTGACATCGACCTACGGAAGTTTGGTCGATGATGCCGGCAATATTACCTTGCCCAAGAACTTCCGAAGCGAATGGGCATTTCTCGGAACCTGGTCGATTGCCAACAAAAAAGATGTAGAACACAACAGCGCGCCCAGCGGTCACGGTGCTGCGGGGCTACACAACGTGTATACCCAACGAGGAGTGGCAGAGTATTTTCAGCAGCATGGAAAATTTCCCGATGGTGCAGTCGTCGTTAAGGAATTACTGAAGGCGACCACCGCCTCAATGACGACTGGCACTGTCAGCCGAGGTCATGAGGTGGAGGGTTGGTTTGTTATGGTTAAGGACGCAATGGGGCGCTTCGATTCAAATCCACTGTGGGGTGATGGCTGGGGTTGGGCACTATTTAACGTTGATCAGCCTGACAAGCCTGTTACGAAAAACTACAAGACCGAGTGTATTAGTTGTCATATTCCGGCTCGCGACGACGATTGGATTTACTTATCGGGCTATCCGACGCTTACCGACTAATGCGCTGGCCAGTCTAAACACCAGAATGTCGATAAGTCATGAACACGAGATCCACGAAGTTCTGCGCCCTGATCGTGTCCGTGCCCGCTTTAGTGTTCTTGTTCGCGTGGGCCATACACCGTATGGCTCCGGAATCGGCGCCTGTCGCTAGAGGGGCGGCGTACGCCGAAGTCAGAGGCTGCGTCGATTGTCATGGCAACCCCGAAAACCCGCAGGCCGACGCCAACGATAAGGCATGCTCAAATGTCAACACGATGGCCTGGCACCCGGAATATTCCGTGGAATGCACCGACGTTATGGCCTATTTCGAAGTAATTCGCCTACGCAGGAATTTTGACGACCGGGCGCAAGTTAACATCAATAGTTCATTAACTGCCGGCGAACAACTGGCACGTAAGTACCACTGTTTTCAATGCCATGGGCAGTTGGGACAGGGTGGTTTCGAAAATCCTAAATCGCTTAAAGGATATGTGCCTGGGTATTTCGGCGCCGACTTTAAGATCCTAACCCGAAATGTCGACCGCGAATCGGTGCGGCAATGGATCATGTATGGGTTGGATTCGACAATTTTGGAATATCCGGTCACCGGTCGGCTCGCCGCGCTTTTCCTTAGGCGACAGGAGGTCAGCATGCCGAGCTACCAATCGCTAGAACCTGAAGAGATAGACATCCTGGTTAACTATGTGATTGCCCTTAACCAGTTTGGGCCGATGACGGCGGAAAACGTTCGTTTATATGGTGAGAGCTCACGGTCAACGGAGAGCCTGGTCAGTATTGGCAGCGGCATTCGGCCAAAACCCTTACAGCCTACGAATGCACTTCGATAACGCAGGGCTGAGTAATATTGACTCGCTTGTAGGAGAAGCGAAAATGCGCAGACTTAGCTTAACACTAGTAGCGGTGGTTGCCACGGTTTGTGGCGCAAAAGCTATCAGCGACAATGTAAGTGTCGATTACCCATCGGACTACCGTACCTGGCAACACGTCAAATCGATGATTATCCAGCCGGGCCATCCTTTGGAAGAACCCTTCGGGGGTATCCACCACATCTACGCCAATGCAAAAGCGATGAGCGGCTTGAGTAACGGTCAATACGAAGATGGCGCCATTTTCGTGTTTGATCTTCTTGCCTATGACGACAGCAATAAGACGATTGTCGAGAAGAACCGCAAACGCATTGATCTTATGCAATACGACAGTGAGCAGTTCTCAGCAACCGGTGGTTGGGGCTTTGACACGTTTGTCGGTGACAGTACAACAGAGCGTCTTGTGCAAGACGTCGTTGCTTCCTGTTTTGACTGCCATGCAACGGCCAAAGCATCTAACTATGTCTTCAGTCGATATCGTCGGTGAATGAGACAAAAAATTTAGCAGGCTGTGCCCTTTCGCGAGACTTGTAGCACAAGCGCCTATTTGAAAGCTTGGCTTACATTACTGTCGGACTGCTTTGGTATTGCTCCTTCACTATAGACATGAAATATTCTGCCGCTGGACTGATGTATCGATCTTTGGCGGTGGCCAATACAACTTCTCGCTTAGGCGTTGCGCCTTTGATTTTGATATACCGAATGGTGGAGTCGAGATCGTCGTCGACACAGATCGATGGCAGAATCGAAATACCATATTGCAATTCAATGAGCTGTTTAACTGTCGCGAGCTGCGAAGCATGGAACAATACCTTCGACATAAAGCGCGCTTTGAAGCAATACTGCTCAATTTGCCGAGCCAAACAGTGAATGTCTTCCAACAATATAAACGGCATGTCTTCCAATGCGTCGACGGGGACCTCGCTCAGTTTCGCTAACGGACTGTCTTTGTGAACAGCGACATAGAATTTGTCAGAAAATAACCGTTCGACTTTCAAGTGAGTTTCATCGAAAGGCAACACCTCGATAAGGATGTCGAGTTCACCGCGGCCGGCCGCATCGACTATCACTTCAGAGACTTCCTCGCGCACGGTCACCACGGCAGCGGGGTACTTTTTTGATAGTGCCAAGAGTGTGCTCGGTAACATAAACGGCGCTAAGGTGGGCAGAATCCCGAAGGCAACGGCGCCACCACTGGTGTCGTCAAAATCGCTCACCCGACGTTTAGCTTCCTCCACGTCGGTCAGGATTTTTTGCGCCTGTTCGTACATGACTTGACCCGGGTCGGTGAGAATCAGCTTGCCTTTGACTCGTGAAAATAATTGCTTACCGATACCTTCTTCCAGCTTATGTATTTGCTGACTAATCGACGGTTGCGAAATAAAGCAACGCTCGGCAGCTTTGGTCACACTGCCGGTGTCAACGATGGAAACGAAATACTTGAGTTGATGCAGATGCATAGGTGCTCCTTAAAGCCGCATAGGAATTAAGTATTGGTTCCTTGGCTTTGCGTTCTATATCGTTAGCTGCAACCGTAAGGTCGTTGGATATTATGATCCATACACCGGCATTTTCTGAGTGAAGAAATGGGTATT
>JBPCXM010000514.1:0-5747 GCA_051008535.1 Pseudomonadales bacterium
AGTTCGGCGAAATAGCCGCTGATTATGCCGCTTTCTTCTAATTGCTTTACGCGTCGAAAGCAGGGCGATTCCGACAGCCCGACATGCTGCGCCAGCTCCACATTTGACATGCGACCGTTGTTTTGCAGCGCCGCTAATATCAAAGCCTCCGTTTTTTTAATTTGCATAGCAGGAATTAACCCAAAAATTGAAATAATATGAAAGAATACATCTTAATATAACATCAAGTCGCCTAAAAAAAGAGAATAAAACCTGAAATAGGGCGATATAATTTAATTAAGACTATGCACTTTGATATCACTTGCCACCGCCCTGGCAAACACAGGAGAGAACAGAATGAGCGACTTATTTGATAACCCGGTCGGTACCGATGGCTTCGAATTCGTAGAATACACTGCACCGGACCCTGAATTGCTGCGCCAGCTTTTTCATAAGCTGGGTTTCCCGGCAGTCGCCAAACACCGCTCAAAAAACGTTACGCTGCATAAACAGGGCGACTGCAATTTCATCATTAACGCCGAACCCGATAGCTTCGCACAAGAGTTTGCCAGGCGACACGGCCCGTCTGCATGCGCCATGGCGTTTCGCGTTAAAGATGCAGCGAAGGCGTATCGGCGCGCCATCGATGAAGGCGCGACGCCGGTAACCGGCAACCCCGGTCCGATGGAATTGAATATCCCTGCCATCGAAGGAATCGGTGGTAGCCGGCTGTATTTGGTCGACCGTTACGGCGACAACACAATTTACGATATCGATTTCGAGCCTATCGGTGAAGATGAACACAATGTACCGCCCGACACCGGACTAACCTATGTCGACCACCTGACGCACAATGTGCATCGTGGCAATATGGACAAATGGGCGGGTTTTTATGAGCGTATTTTTAACTTCCGCGAGATACGCTATTTTGACATCGAAGGTCAGCAAACCGGGCTTGTCAGCCGCGCTATGACCAGTCCATGCGGCAAAATTCGCATCCCTATCAACGAATCCAGCGATGATAAGTCGCAAATCGTTGAGTACCTCAATGAATACGGAGGCGAGGGTATTCAGCATATCGCGCTGGGGACGAATGATATTTACGCGACTGTCGACTGTTTGAAAGCCAGCGGTATTCAGTTACAAGACACCCCTGACTCGTACTTCGACTTGATCGACGAGCGCTTGCCTGGCCACGGCGAAGATGTGGAAGCACTGCGCGAGCGCCGCATACTGATCGACGGCGCGCCCACTGAAGGGCAGGGCACCTTGCTGCAGATTTTTTCAACCACGGTCATAGGTCCCATCTTCTTTGAATTCATCCAACGCAAAGGCAATGAAGGTTTTGGCGAAGGCAATTTCCAGGCATTATTTGAGTCGATTGAGCTGGACCAGATTCGCCGTGGAGCGATTTGATTAAGCATTTACGTCGATGACGACACGACCGCGAATCTCGCCGGCGATAATTTGCTGCGCCAGCTCGGGTAGTTTTGACATCGGTTCCACGCTATATATTTCACCAAGTTTGTCCTTGTCGATTAAATCGGCAAGGCTGCCCCAGGCGCGCTGGCGCCGTTCCAGCGAGGCCATGACCGAGTCTATCCCGCGTAGTGTGACGCCGCGTAAAATAAAGGGCATAACACTGCTTGGCAATCCAACGCCACCAGCCAGTCCACAGGCTGCTACAAGACCTTCGTATTTCGTTTGCGCCAAAACGGTGGCGAGCATTTGACCACCCACCGTGTCAACCGCACCGGCCCACAACTCCTGCTCCAACGGTTTGCAATCTCTGGACAATTCGCTGCGTTCAAGTAGTTTGCTGGCGCCCAACGAGATTAAAAATTCTCCAGTGGCTTCGGTGCGGCCAGTGGCGGCGACGACTTCGTAACCCAACCTGGCTAGCAAAGAAACGGCGACCGAGCCAACACCACCGGCAGCGCCGGTGACCAGCATAGGGCCATCGTCGGGCGTAATGCCTTTGTCTTGAATCGCCTGCACGCACAGCATGGAGGTATAGCCGGCGGTGCCTATGGCCATGGTTTGTTCAAGGCTGAATCCCTCGGGTACGCGCACCAGCCACTCAGACTTGAGGCGCTGCATTTGCGTATAACCGCCCCAGTATTTTTCCGACATGCCGAAACCATTGACCAGCACCTTATCACCGGACTGGAAATCCGGATTGCGTGATTCCACGACCGTACCTGCCAGGTCGATGCCGCACACCATCGGCAAACGGCGGCAAATTTTACCCTTACCGGAAACCGCAAGCCCGTCTTTGTAATTCAAGGTGGAATAGGCGACTTCAACGAGTACGTCTTCGTCGGGTAAAACGTCTAGTGTGATTTGTTTGATTTCGGCGCGTGTTTTACCGCCTACTTCTTCGGCAACCACGGCATTGAATGACTTTGACATGCTACTACCTTACGATGGTTAGTGTGAACGGAGGACTGTAGCGTATAAGTCCGTCGTTGTCGCCGCTTATGGGAAGGGGAGAAATGTTTTTGCGATCTAGGGGTTGGGGACTCTTACTGCGCAAGCACACCCTCTAACTGATCGACCACAAATGCCTTAAACACCTTAACTCTTTCCCTGTTACGTAAATCAGGGTGGCTCAATAACCACAAGCCCATAGGAAAGTGGAACTGCTCAGGCGATAACGCTTGTAATTGATGGTCTTGCGGAAATCGCAGTGGGGATAACAAACTCACTCCTATGCCAGCGTTTACCGCTTCATACACTTCGTTATAACTATTGGTTCGTAATACTATTCTGGCGTCGGGCAAATCTCTTTTGAGCGTATGCTCCATATTCAGCCCACTGGCTTCCTCATGCCACACCACCCATTGGCATTGAGCGGGATCGCGGGTTTTGACTTGTTCTAGATAGTTGCGACTGCCGTATATATAGACCGGGAGCTGGCCGAGCTTGTGGCCTATCAAGTTTTTGGGTGGGTTTTCCGTTAAGCGTATGGCGACGTCGGCGTCCATCCGACTCAAATCACTGAGCGCGCCAGCTGATGTCAGCTGTATGTCGATATTCTGATATTGACGGTGAAAGTCAGCCAGTAAAGGTGCCAAATTCAAAATACCATTGCTGGGTTTACTGATTTTGAGGCTACCACTGAGTTCGGTTTCACTGCCGCTGAATACACTTTGAATCTGATTGACCTGTTCTTCAACCTGGCTGGCTTGTTGTTTTAAAGCCAGGCCATGTTCGGTTAAGCGATAGCCTTTATTAAGACGGTCAAACAACCGTACTTGCAACTGTTGCTCCAACTTGTCGAGGCGTCGGGCTACCGTCGAGTGGTTAACGTGTAACTGTTTCGCGGCTCCGCTCAATGAACCTGTGCGGGCGACGGCGAGAAAATATTCTAAATGGCTCCAATCCATTTGTGCATATTTGCACAAACCCTTTGCATTTGTCGATAGTTTACGCGCAGTGCAAATAACAATATAATGACAGCATCTATGTCATATTAAATATAGGATGAAAATGATGAAAAAGAAAGTGCTAACAAGTCTGGGTGTGGTTGCGCTGGGGGTAGTCATATTGATGTTGGCGCTACCCACTATATTGCACAGTGCGGGCCTACATCCAGAGTACACCGGTGAGGCTGTAAGTTTGCCCGGCAAGAGAGCGTTGGTTATTACCACCAGCCACGGTGTATTGAATGCACCCGGCGAGACTACTGGTGAGCCCACGGGTGTGATGGCCTCGGAGATGACCCATCCTTACTACCTTTTTCTGGATGCGGGTATGCAGGTCGACGTTGCCAGCATCAAAGGAGGTGAAATACCCGTCGACCCACAAACCCTGTCGCGCATGATAAAAACCGCCGAGGATGATCGCTTTTTAGCAGATGCTGCCTTGCAGGCCAAAGTGAAAAACTCCATGCGCATTGACGATGTAGATTTCACTCAATACGATGCCGTCTTCCTGGCTGGAGGTTGGGGTGCTGCTTATGATCTTGGCTATTCAGACGTATTGGCTCAAAAAGTGAGCGAGGCCTATTACGCACAAAGCCCAATTATCGGCTCGGTATGTCATGGCGCTTTAGGCTTAATCAACGCCAAGGATAAGGACGGCAATCTATTGATCGCTGGCAGGCGCATGACCGGCGTCTCCGACAAACAAGTTAAGGAACTGGGAATCGATCTTACCCCCCAGCACCCCGAAACAGAACTCAGAAAGGCGGGCGCTGTTTACGAAAGTCAAACGGCATTTAGAGACCTCTTTGCCACCCACGTTGTGATCGATGACGAGCAACGTTTCGTGACCGGGCAAAACCAGAATTCCGGACGTGAAACCGCACACAAAATGATGGCTATAATCGCCAAGAGGTCATGATGAATAAAGTACTGCGCATGATAGTAGTCTTACCTGCCATCCTCTTTGTGATGATGGGGCTACGCTGGGTGACCGACCCGGTCGGCGCGGCAGAGGCGCTCGGTTTACCGCTGTTGGATGGCCTGGCGCGCAGCTCCCAGATTGGCGATATGGCGGCCTATTTTCTCACGCTGGGCATACTCATTCTCATTGCCTTGATTACAGCAAAGCGCAGCTGGTTTTACCCGCCGGTTTTGCTGCTGAGTTTGACCGCTATCTTTCGCGTGCTGGCCTGGTTGCTTCATGACGCCGCACTGGCGACGCATTTGATTGCCCCGGAAGTCATTATTGCTGGCTTGCTGCTTTTTGCCTCAACCAGGCTGTGCGAAAAGGAGTAAGAAGTGCCTGATAGATCAGCGCCACGCGCCCTGAAAAATTGGAGTGTGGTCGCGATGACTCTTCTCTGTTTTTGGCATTCGTCTCTAGCGCAGTCGTCACGGCCGAATATCGTATTGATTCTTGCCGACGATTTAGGCTTCACTGACATCGCGCCCTATGGCAGCGAGATTAAAACGCCGTCCTTGTCGGCGCTGGCAGAAAAAGGAATACGCTTTACCAACTATCACACGGCGGCCAGCTGTGCGCCCTCGCGAGGTATGTTGCTGACGGGTGTCGATAGCCATCGCAACGGTGTGCCAAATATTCCTGAAGCGCTGCCGCCAGAACAACGCCGGAATGAAAACTACCGAGGCACCCTTGGGCACAATGTGGTGACCGTCGCTACACTGTTGCAGGATTCGGGGTATCACACTTATATGGCCGGCAAGTGGCACCTGGGAAAAACCCCTGATTTGCTGCCAAGCAATCGTGGTTTCGAACGCACGGTAGCCATGGCCGACACCGGTTCCGATAACTGGGAACAGAAGCCCTACATTCCAATTTACAAAAAAGCCAACTGGTATGCCGACGGAGAGGAGACTCAATTACCCGAAGACTTTTACTCATCTCGGTTTCTAATCGATAAAACTATAGAGTTTATCGACAGCAATCGCGATGATGGACAACCTTTTTTTGCCTACATACCGTTTCAGGCTGTGCATAACCCGGTGCAGGCTCCGCAGGAATTTATCGACAAGTATATGGGAGTCTATGACGAGGGTTGGGAGGCTTTGCGCCAACAACGCCACGCCAACGCAATCAAATTGGGTATTGTTCCCGCCACAAGTGGCATGGAAGGAATGGCCACAACCGGTGACTGGAACGCGCTGACCGCTAAGCAAAAACGTTATCAAGCAAAGCGTATGGCGGTGTACGCCGGCATGGTTGAAGCGATGGATTATCACATCGGCCGCTTGATGAAACACCTTAAAAGCACTGGCCAATACGACAACACCGTGTTCATCTTTACTTCAGACAACGGCAGTGAACCTACAGGGCCAGAG
>JBPCXM010000515.1:0-15394 GCA_051008535.1 Pseudomonadales bacterium
AAATAGTCCAGGTGGGCGAGGAAGTGGAGGTCATGGTACTCGACATCGACGAGGAGCGGCGTCGCATTTCTCTGGGTATCAAGCAGTGCCAGCAAAATCCATGGGATGCGTTCGGCTCGCAATTCAGCAAAGGCGACAAGATTAAGGGCAGCATTAAATCGATTACCGATTTTGGGATTTTCCTTGGCTTGGAAGGCAATATCGACGGCTTGGTGCACTTGTCCGATATTTCCTGGCACGAAACAGGCGAAGAAGCCGTACGCAAATACTCTAAGGGCGATGAGATCGAGACGGTTATCCTGTCGATTGACCCTGAGCGTGAACGCATTTCACTGGGTGTTAAACAGTTGGAGAATGATCCTTTCTCAAACTATGTCGCTGAGAATGACAAGAACTCTATTGTTAACGGCGTGGTCAAAGAAGTCGACGCCAAGGGTGCTGTCATCACCTTGGCTGAAGACGTCGAAGGTGTTTTGAAAGCGTCTGAAATTAGCCGCGACAAAGTTGAAGACGCGCGCAACGCGCTCAATGTTGGCGACGAGGTTGAAGTCAAAGTCATCAATGTAGACCGCAAGAATCGCTCGATAAACTTATCCATCAAAGCGAAAGATTTCGCCGATGAAAAAGAAGCGGTGAAACAACATAAGGAGCAGCAGGAAGCTGATGCGCCGGTGCCGACAACGCTGGGTGATTTGATCAAGGCAAAAATGGATAATAACTAACGGTGGCAGCGACGCGAGTAGGCGGTGTGTTGTGCTTTAATCATCTAACTCTCTGGACGTAGAAAAGACAGTGAATTATCGCAAATCTGATTTTTCAGAATTTGGCTCGGAACATTCGATGACCAAGTCTGCACTCATAGAGCGAATTGCGGCACAGCAAACACAGTTGTCACCGAAAGACGTAGAGCTTGCGGTGAAAACTATTATTGAGCAAATGTGCCAAACGCTTGCGGCTGGTGAACGCATTGAAATTCGTGGTTTTGGCAGTTTCTCACTGCACTACCGCGAACCACGTGTAGGGCGTAACCCGAAAACTGGCGAAAAGGTGGATTTATCCGGCAAGAGCGTGCCGCACTTCAAGCCCGGCAAGGAAATGCGCGAACGAGTGAATCAGAGCATGCTAAAGAACTAGTGAAATTGGTTGCTACATGCGAAACGGTATGGTCCCTGGCCGTACCGTTTTTTTATTTACATGGACGTAACGTATGTCCCGAGAGTCAGGATGCCGGCAGGGACGATGGGTATGCCGTGTCGGCGGCGAGAGGAAGCAGTTAAATGCGTGGGTTATTGTCTTTATTGGTTGTCATCGTGGTATTGGCGGTTGGGGTTGCCTTCGCGTTGCAAAACACTGAGCAGGTTGCGATGAATTTGTTTTCACTGCAATTGGCGCCACGTTCGCTTGGCATCTGGATTCTGGCAGCGTTCCTGTTTGGCAGCTTGTTTGGGTTGGTGTGCAGCGCTGGGTTGTTTCTTCGGGTAAAAAAATCCGAATATAGCGTGAAACGTAAGCTGGCCCAGTCGGAAAAAGAACTGGACGACTTGCGCCCGCCGAAAGTCAATTAGGACGCTAGCGTGTTCGACGCTTGGGTATTCCTCATTATTTTGACAGCGATCTTCATTGGCTGGTTGCTCGGTTATTACCGATGTGGCGCCAACAAGTCCGAATCGCAGCGCATCAGCAGTCAACACTATTATAAAGGCATGAATTACGCGCTTAACGACGAGGCCGATGGCGCGATCGATGCATTTTTGGGTGCGCTTAAAGTGAATAGCGAGACCATTGAAGTGCACCTCGCGCTTGGTGGGCTGTTGCGCCGACGTGGAGAGGCAGACCGTGCTATTCGTATTCATCAAAACCTAATGTCGCGCTCGTCTTTATCAAAAGAGCAACGCCAGCAAGTGCAGTACGAATTGGCACAGGATTATATGAAGTCTGGTTGGCTTGACCGCGCAGAGCGCCTGTTGCTGGATCTAAATCGTGAGTCGCCGGCCGAGCGAGGGGATGTGCTCAGTTCTCTCATTACGATTTACCAGCAAGAGCGAGAATGGGAGGCGGCACTTGCTACGGTAAAAGAATTCGCGCTCACCAAAAACGGCAAGGGATGCGCGGCAACGCTTGCTGCCGGCGCCCATTTTTGCTGTGAACTTGCCCACGGCTTCTTGCAAAAAAAGGATTACCGCAGTGCGCGCAAGGCACTGAAAGAAGCGCTGAAGCTTGATAAAAATTGCGTTCGTGCATCTTTGCAACTTGGTCAGCTCGAGCTGGACACGGGTCACCCCAAGCTTGCGCTAAAAGCGCTGAAACATATTGCCCGGCAGGATATGGAGCGTGTTCCTGATTCGGTGCCGCAGCTAACCCAAGTCTTCGCGGCGATAGGCGCGCCGCAAGGCATAGTCGACTACCTAGAACGCTGCTGTGCCGAAGAGCAAAGTTCTGCGTTGATCTGCTGTTTGTACGAGCAGCTAAAAGAGTATCGTGGGGTTGAGCATGCAGCGTCGTACCTGCGTCATGCGATATCGAAGCAACCTAGCCTGGTGAGCATTACGCGCTACATCGAAGTTGAACGCGAGACTGAAGGCTGCTTGACTCATGCCAGCTTGGCAAACGTTGAAGATCTGTTGCGTCAGATGGAGAAGCATGAACTCGGCTACCAATGCACGCAATGCGGTTTTCAAGGCCAGCAGTTACATTGGCTGTGTCCGGGGTGCAAGTCCTGGGGTAGTGTGAAAATGATAGCGGCGCTGCTGGCACATTAGTATGACTACACCTTTTATTGTTGCATTTGATTTCTCCAAAGAAGCTGATGCTTTGCGCTTAGCTGATGTGCTGGACCCCTCGCTGTGCCGCGCCAAGGTCGGCAAGGAATTATTCACACGCTGCGGGCCGTCCATCGTCAAGCAACTCACTGATCGCGGTTACGACGTGTTTCTGGACCTAAAATTTCACGATATACCCAACACGGTAGCCGCTGCGGTGAAGGTTGCAGCCAACATGGGAGTGTGGATGCTCACCGTGCACGCCGCAGGTGGTCGATGTATGTTGGAACAATCACGCAACGTTTTGCAAAACTACGGCGCGCAACGACCTCGCCTGGTTGCGGTAACACTATTGACCAGTCTGGATAGTGCCGATTTGCGTGAACTCGGTATTGGTGCCACTGCCTACGACTACGTCCTGCACATGGTTAATTTGAGCCGCGACTGCGGTCTTGACGGTGTGGTCTGTTCGGCGCACGAAGCGGCGCGTCTACGGGCGTCTACCGATCCGGAATTCCTGTTGGTGACACCTGGCATTCGCCAGCCTGACGCACTGCAAAGCGATCAAAAGCGTACCCTGTCGGCCCGAGAAGCCGTCGCTGCCGGCAGCAGCTACCTTGTGGTGGGACGGCCAATAACGCAAAGCGAACAACCGATGCAGACTTTACGGGCACTAATTGCAGACATATCGTACAGCGCAAATTAGTCGTTGTGTTACCTTAGTTCTCGTGCACTAACGCACAACATGGACATCAAAAAGGAGCAACACAATGAACACAGCAAAATGGATTAAACGGATTTCTTTGGCTTTTGTCGTAGCGCTTTTGCCGGCAACTTTCAGTTATGCGAATCCCACGGAGTCATCTGCCGTGGCGGCCGTAGTGCAGTTCGAGAAAATCAATGTCAACAATGCCGACGCTGAAATGCTGACCGCATTGAATGGCGTCGGCAGCGTCAAGGCGCAATCAATTGTCGAGTACCGTAATCAAAACGGCCGCTTTAAGACAGCAGAAGATCTGCTCGCCGTTGACGGCATTGGTCAGGCCACGGTTGCCAAGAATAAAGATCGAATTGTTGTTGACTAATTCCATCTCCACTTCAGGCTGTTTATGGCGCACACTTGTGCGCCTTTTATGTACAGGATGTACGCTATGCCGCGGGAGACACGGATGTCGTGAGCGGCGATGTGAGCCACTCAAAAATGACAAACTATCTGATTACCGGTAGTAGCGGCTTTGTAGGTCGCCATCTTTGCACACAACTGCAAGCGCCTAACGATAGCATTAATACGATTGGTCGCGGTGACGATAGTGTTCCAGGCGTCGATCAACATTGGCAGGGCGATCTGCTTGCGCACAAGCTGCCAGCCGAGCTAATGATGGGCGTTGAAGTAGTGATACACCTGGCAGGCTTGGCGCATCAATCTGCGATGCATAAAGACGATCCACAGCCGTATTTTGATCTAAACCGCGATGCAACGCTGACGCTCGCCAAAGCTGCTGGTGCGGCGGGAGTAAAAAAATTTTTATTTGTTAGCAGCGTAAAGGCCGCAGGCTACGATCGTCAGCGCGAACCCAATGATGAAACCACTGCAACAGTGCCGGATGACGCCTATGGTCTCTCGAAGTGGCAGGCGGAGGAGGCCTTGCTTGATCTACCATTTGTGGGCATGGACACCATTATTGTGCGCCCCAGTCTGGTTTATGGCGCTGGTGTGAAGGGCAATTTACGCAGCATGATGCGAGCTATTAAGAACGGCTGGTTCCCATCGATCAGCGGCGGTGGCGTACGCTCCATGGTTTCCGTGAATGACTTGTGCGCAGCGCTGATAAATTTAAGCCAGGCTGAAGACGCGGCGAAAGAAACGTTTATAGTGACCGACGGTGAACGTTACACCGTCGAGCGTATTGGTACCGCGATACGTGCTGCGTTGGGGAAGCGAGGTAATGGCTTGCGTATTCGTAGTCATGATTTACACCGCGTCGCTGCGCTTAGCCAAACGATCGAGCGTCGCGTCGGCGTGGGCCTACCAATCAACAAAGCTCTGGTCAATAAACTGTGCGGCAGTGAATGGTACAGCGCGGAGCGCTTGCAACAGACAATAGGTTGGCGACCCAAGCAAACGTTGGAAGACCAGCTACCTGCTATGGTGCGCCACATGGCAGCGCATCATGAATAGTGGTTTGCCGCCGAACAGCGAGCTGTCGACTGCAGCACCGGTCACGCCTTTGGCGTACTTTGCACTCGCCATTCTGACCGCTCTATTGGTTGCTTTGTACCGGTGGGCCGCGACCAAAATTGGTGTCATAGACCGACCTACTCAGCGCAGTTCACACCGGCGTGCGACAGTGAGTGGTGCGGGTATTGTGTTGGCCGCAGTCTTCCTATTTTTGCTAACGCTTTTGCTATACCGCAATACGATCGCCGTGAACATCGCGTGGTTGTTTGCAATGGCAAGCTGCATCGCAATATTTGGCTGGTTGGATGATCGCTTTCATTTGAGTATTCGCCTACGTTTTGCGGTGTATTCAATTTTCGCGATTGCGAGTGTCGCTTTGATTGGGGTGCAGCCACCAATCCTCGCGATCGCGGCGGCCTTGTTCGTGCTAGCACATGTCAATTTGTTTAATTTTATGGACGGTATCGATGGTCTGGCGATCTGTCAGGCAGTTTTTTGTTGTACCGCCGCCGCCTGGCTGATGCAGTCCAACGTGGCAAGCGATCTAGTTCCGATCAGTGCCGGATTGGCCGCGATAGGCTTGGGAGCGCTGGTTTGGAATTGGGCGCCGGCCAAAGTTTTTCTGGGCGATGCGGGTAGTATTTTTTTTGGCTTAAGTCTGGCGGTTTTAGCCATTCACAGTGCCGTGGAGGGTAGCCTGCATTTTGTAACCTGGTTGATTTTGTTTGCAGCTTTTATCAGCGATAGTGCCATCACGCTTATTGCGCGTGCGCTGGCAGGTGAGAAAATCTATCAGGCGCATCGCACGCATGTTTATCAGTTGTTGGCGCAGCGCCTTAATAGCCATGCGGCGGTGACGTGTGTTTATATGTTGATCAATTTAGCGTTTTTGCTACCTTTAGCTATGCTAGCTGAACACAGCGAGTTGCGGCGTTATTATTACCTATCAATTGCCTATGTGCCGCTCATAGTAATTGTTTATAGTTCTCGAAAGCGCTTGTTGTGTTTTCAAGCAGACAATTTATAATTTTACGAATTCAATAATTTGCAAGCCACTATTGCGATATTGTCTCAGCTTTCTTGCGGCAATAGCGGTATCATAGGTCTGCGTCGCGGCCCATGCTTGAATAATGGAATGAAAAGACTAAAAAATGGTAAATCCAAAAGAACTCGTTAATCGCGGCCTAAGTTACATATCTCCATTCGACAAGCTGATTGAATTGCCGCGCAACGTCAAGCAAGCCTTGATGTTGGGTATCGATCTGTTCTTTATTCCGCTAGCGCTGTTCCTTGCTGTGGCGTTGCGCTGGGGGCACACGCATTTTGAAATAAGCCCGTATGCTTATGTCGCCTGCATGTTAACCATGGTGTTTAGCGCGGCAATTTTTTTGCGGCTCGGCTTGTACCGGGCCGTTATTCGTTTTATGGGCCATCAAGCCATACTCGCCATCATCAAGGCTGTCACGATTTCGGCACTCTTGTTAGGGCTGTTTATGTTTGTTGGCTCAGTGCCGTTGCCACGCTCAACGCCATTCTTGTATTGGTGTTTCGCCATGTTGTTAATTGGTGGCTCGCGTCTTGTGGTCAGGGCCTATTACCAATACAAGCTGAAACAGCAAAGCGATAATGTTGTTATCTATGGTGCCGGTGCTTCGGGTCGCCAGTTGTTGACAGCATTGCTGCATGGTTTGGACCATCACCCGGTGTTTTTTGTTGACGATGACGAGTCCCTGTACGGTAGCGTTATTAATGGTGTGCCGGTCGAAAGTTCTGACGCGTTACCGAGGTTAATCAAACAATTCGACATCAGCCAGGTATTATTGGCGATGCCTTCGGTTGCTAGTGAGCGGCGTCGCGAAGTGATCAACAAGCTGGTAGGCCTGCCAGTCTATGTGAAAACCATTCCGGCCTTCGCCGATCTGATTCATGGCACCGCATCGATAACCGAAATCCAGGACATAGAAATCGAAGACTTGCTGGGGCGTAACCCAGTGCCGCCACATCCCGAACTCATCGACCAATGCGTTGCCGGCAAGGTTGTTTTGGTTACTGGTGCGGGTGGCTCTATCGGTTCTGAATTGTGTCGCCAAATTGTTGCCCATAAGCCGAAAGAACTCATTCTGCTAGACACGTCCGAATATGCACTGTATGTAATTGAGCGGGACCTACGCGAGAGTTTGGCTGTCAAATCGGATGTCAACGTCGTAGCGTTATTGGGTTCGGTAAAGGACAAGCCACATATTAGCCAGGTGATGAATTCTTTTGCAGTGCAAACAGTGTATCACGCAGCTGCGTATAAGCATGTCCCACTGGTTGAATTCAATGTGGTCGAAGGTGTGCGCAATAACGTGTTTGGTACTGTGAATGCAGCGGTGGCGGCCATCGAAGCGGGCGTTGAAAAATTTGTGTTGGTGTCTACGGATAAGGCCGTGCGACCGACCAATATTATGGGCGCTAGTAAGCGCCTGGCAGAGATCGCCTTGCAAGGTCTTGCCGAAGGGTCCCTTGGCACCGATTTTTGCATGGTGCGTTTTGGTAATGTGCTGGGTTCATCTGGTTCAGTCGTACCATTGTTTCGCGAGCAAATTGAATCGGGTGGCCCGGTAACGGTCACTCATCCCGATATCATTCGTTACTTTATGACCATACCGGAGGCCGCTCAGCTGGTATTGCAATCGGGAGCATTGGCCAAAGGCGGTGATGTATTCGTGCTCGAAATGGGCGAACCGGTACGTATCCTGGATCTTGCCAAACGCATGGTCCGCCTCATGGGTCGCGAAGTAAAAGATGAAAACCAGCCCTACGGTGACATAGAAATAAAGGTGACTGGATTGCGCCCAGGCGAAAAACTCTATGAGGAACTCCTATTCGGTGACAATGTGACCGGTACCGGACATCCGATGATCATGCGTGCCGAGGAAGAGTATCCGCCATACGCAGTGGTTGAAGACTTTCTGCAGGAGCTGGAAGCTGCCTGCAGTCGCTTTGACTGTGAAGGAATTCGCACCATACTGCTCGAACTGGTTAACGGTTTTCAATCCAACGGCGACGTGGCGGATTACCTGTGGCAAAAAAGCAATGGCAAGAAAAAATCAGAAAGCAAAAAGCCCGTTACCAACGTCGCGCCATTGTTTCCCAACCAACCCTTAGAGTTGTAAAAATACCCGGGCTGATAGTTTCGGCCAAACCACTACCACTGACATTCTCGGAGATCTCCGGTGCAGTATTTTGATGTTTTCAATGGCGACGCCGATGGCATTTGCGCACTAGTTCAATTGCGTAATGCCCGGCCGTTGGAAAGTAAACTTATTACCGGTGTAAAACGCGATATTGCACTATTGCAACAGCTTGTCGCAGAAGTGAGTGCCATTGATGAAGTGACGGTGCTCGATGTCTCGATGGACAAAAATATGCACGCATTGCAGGAAGTGCTAGCCCAGGGTGCCAAAGTATTTTATTGCGACCACCATTTTGCGGGGGACATTCCCGACGCCGAAAACCTGCACGCCTTGATCGATACCGCGCCTGATACCTGCACCAGCTTGCTGATTAACGATTACTTGAAAGGCCAGTACCAAGAGTGGGCAATAACCGCGGCGTTTGGTGATAACCTACGCAACAGCGCGCTGAGTTTGGCAGCCAAAACCGACCTTAGTGAGCGGCAGCTCGGTCAACTTGAAAATCTCGGCACCTACATCAATTACAACGGTTATGGTGCCTCGCTGGATGATTTGCACTTCGCACCGACAGACTTGTATCGCCAATTGTTGCCATACGCAAACCCGCTGATGTTTATTCAGGAAGCCAACCACACCTTCACGCAGTTGGAAAATGGCTATCGGGAAGATATGCAAAGTGCGCAGGCGATTGCGGCCGATTTCAGCGATGCTAGCGCAGCGGTATTTACCTTTCCCAATGCGCCATGGGCACGTCGGGTAAGTGGTGTGTATAGTAATGACCTGGCGAATGCACATCCTGATCGAGCCCACGCCGTACTCACTGAGAAAGCCAATGGTTGCTATCTGGTAAGCGTGAGAGCACCATTGAGCAACAAAACTGGCGCCGACGAATTGTGCATGCAATTTCCTACCGGTGGTGGTCGTAAGGCCGCCGCTGGTATTAACGATTTGCCAGCCGAGCAGTTAGGCGATTTCATCCAGGCCTTGCGTGCTCGTTATTCGCAGGAGTAGGAATTCATGTATTGCCCCACCCAGGTAACGGCCTGGCAGCAGCTAGCGCAACTGGCGCGTGCAAGCAAAAAACAACGCATCAGCGATTGCTTTTCGGTCGAGCCTGAGCGTGCGCAAGTGCTGCGCATGACCGCGGCCGGCATATTGGCGGATTTTTCCAAGACCAAAATAACCACCGAGGTGCGCAGCCAATTACTGTTGCTGACTGAGCAATCACCATTGCAAGCAAAACGCGCGGCAATGTTTGCCGGTGAGAAAATTAATAATACCGAACAGCGTGCCGTGCTGCACGTTGCGTTGCGCGACTTAAAGCGGGAATTTGCTGATCTCTATGGCGCGGACAAAGCCGATCTGGTCGCTGCGGAACAAGAGAAAATCGCGCGCGTTAGCAAGCGTATTCGACAACAGAAGTGGTCAGGGTTTAGCGGCACAGCGATTCGCCATGTGGTCAATATCGGCATTGGTGGTTCCGACCTTGGTCCAAAAATGGTATGTGAGACCTTGCGCCATGGCCTGGACGACAAGGTGCGATTGCACTTTGTATCCAACGTTGACGAAACGCATTTACCGCACACCTTGCGACATTTAAGCCCGGAAGAAACGCTTTTCATTGTTTCCAGTAAAACGTTTACAACGCAGGAAACGCTGCTCAACGCGCAAGCGGCGAAACGTTGGATAGTGCAGCATTTTGACGATGAGGCCGCAGTTGGCGCGCATTTCATCGCGGTAACGGCTAACCCTGAGGCGGCGTCTGCGTTTGGTATTCAAGCGGAGAATATGCTCACCTTTTGGGATTGGGTTGGCGGCCGTTATTCATTGTGGTCCAGCATCGGCCTGCCCATTGCCGTTGCGCTGGGTTACGAAACGTTCACCAATTTGCTGGCCGGCGCGCACGCCATGGACCAGCATTTTTTAAGCGCCGATTTTGCCGAGAACCTGCCCGTTATGCTGGCGCTGGCTGGCATTTGGCATATTAATTTTCAGCACATGCAGAGTCTGGCGGTGATTCCCTACAACGATGCTTTGAGTCTGTTGCCGATGTATTTGCAACAACTGGATATGGAAAGCAATGGCAAATCGGTTGACGTCCAGGGCCGCAATATTGACTACCATACGGGACCGGTACTGTGGGGGCAAAATGGCTCAAACGGCCAGCATGCTTTTTTTCAGTTGCTGCATCAGGGTAGGGTGGAAGTGCCGATAGAGTTAATCGCTGCGTTGAACCCTAGAGCCGACAATGCAAAGCAGCATCGCGTACTGCTGGCCAACATGTTAGCGCAAAGTAGCGCTTTTATGACGGGTGCAGCGGCGCCTGACGGCGAGCCTTATTTGCATTATCCCGGCGATACGCCCAGTGTCACTTTGTTGCTGGAAGAGCTGACAGCGCACAACTTAGGCGCATTGTTAGCACTGTATGAGCATAAGATATTTGTTCAGGGTGTGATCTGGAATATTAATTCCTTCGACCAGTGGGGTGTGCAATTGGGTAAGCGCCTGGCCGGCGAACTAGGTACTGATTTCGCCAATCCACCTGACCAGTTCGACCCTTCTACGCGCTCGTTGATGCAGTGGATAGCGGCTCGTCTGGATCGCTAGCTTTCTGCTTCTCTTCTTGCGCGGCGGCCGCGCCGGCAACATAACCAAATACCATTGCCGGTCCCAGCGTTGCGCCCGAGGCTGGATACGTCGTACCCATTACCGAAGCGCTGCAATTGCCGATGGCATACAAGCCCGGAATAGTTCCGCCGCTTTCACTTTGCACACGCGCCTGCGCGTCGGTCATCAGACCGCCCTTGGTACCCAGTTCGCCAGGGTAGACCTTGACCCCGTAATATGGCGCGCTGTCGATGGGACCGAGGCAGCAATTCGGTTTAACGTCTTGATCGCCATAGTATTGGTCGTAGGTTGCGTCGCCGCGCTGAAAATCCAGGTCCTTGCCGGTACGCGCGTAATCATTCATCTTGCCAACGGTTTGTTCGAGATTAGCCGGGTCGATGCCAAGCTTTTCGGCCAGCTCGCGAATCGAGCCAGCTTTTTTGATTTCCTGCTTTGCCACATTGGAAACTGCCCAATCGGGTTGAAAGGTTTTTGGCAACATGGGTCCGAATGGGTAGCGGGCGCGATAATTCACATCAAAAATTAGATAGGCAGGCACAGTTTCTTTTCCCGGCTGATTAGCCTCCATGATGCCGCGATACACCTTCGTGTACGATGAGCTTTCGTTGACGAAACGTTCGCCGACTTTGTTCACCAAAATGCTGCCAGGCAAGTTTTTTTCGATGATGAGCATGCGCGCCTGTGGCTCGCCGGGCAGAGTGATGGTAGGCCCCCACCAACCTTCGTCCATAAACCCCAGTTTTGCGCCCAGCTTTTCTCCGGCTTCGATCATTTCGCCAGTGTTGCCCGGTGAGCCAGCTGTCCAGGCGGCGTCGGTAGGCTTGGCGAGATAACGCTGGCGCATGGTGTTGTTTTTCTCGAACCCGCCGCTCGCCAATATAACGGCTTTGTTAGCTCGAATCCTGATGGTTTGGCCATCTTTGTGGGCGCTTATACCGATCACACGGCCGTCTTCAATCAATAATTCGTCTGCTGCGGTGCTCAGCCAGAGCGGTATTTTGCGGTCCAGCATGGAAAGCCGCAGCGCGCCTATCAAAGCGCCGCCCAACACCAGGCGCCGGTCGCGTTTCGACTTAAACCGCCAGGGGAGGTCAAGCACGTAGCGCATGACCATGCTCGCCGCGACTTGCAGCCAGCCTTTACCACGTGCTTGTAGAATCAATGATTCTGTGCACGTCCAGCCGATGAGGCCCCACAATGCAGTTTGTGGATGCTGGGCGCGTAATTTCAGCAGTTCTTCTGTTCCCAGTACTTTGGCGTCGAATGGCTGCGACTCGTGGCAGCGATGCATTTTAAAATCGGGATTATCGGGATACATGTCCGGAAAATTGGGCAACACGTTGAAACGCAAATGTGTGTTAGCGTGCATAAAGTCGATAAAAGGCGGAATGCTGTCAACATAAGCATCGATTTTTTCGGCTAAGGCAGGTTCGTTAATCACGCTTTGCATATAGCCTTTTGCTTCTTTCTCCGAATCTTGTCCACCAGCGTCGGTTATCAGTGGGCTATTCGGCAGCCACAACACTCCGCCTGACATAGCCGACGTACCGCCGAACATGTCGGTTTTTTCAATGACCAATACGCTTGAACCTTCGTCGTGGGCGCGAATGGCAGCCGTCAGCGCGCCAGCGCCAGAACCAATAACCAGTACGTCAGTTGTGTGGTCGAAAGTTGAATTTTCCAATACTTTTCTCCGGGTGCGTTTGCTCCATTTTTGTAAGAGAGTCATGCATAGCCGAATGGCATTTGATTTAGCGTCAAGACCGGACTGAACAGAGTGAAAATTTCTGGGACACGCCGTAAATATGTCCTTGGAGGCTCTATCCCTAGCATCCATGCTAGTGACGGTCCCACAAATGCTCCCGCTATTCAGCCCATTTTAGCTACGATTAGCTTTATTTAAGTGCCTATAATGCATAGCTTACAAAAAAAGGGCTACATCACTGTAACCCTTTTAGCGTTGGGCACCTGCGACTCTAAACTAAGATAAAGCAGCAGATACATTTGAAATTGGCTCCGCCTGCTGGGCTCGAACCAGCGACCCAATGATTAACAGTCATTTGCTCTACCAACTGAGCTAAGGCGGAATAGTTTTAATACTTTACTCGCCATCCATGGCGCGACTTCAATGGCTTATTGTATCACCGGCCTAGATATCCTTGCCTGGGCGTTCGGCTCACGCGAAGCAGTGCTTCGCATAAAACTTTCGCCTCACCCAACTGAGCTGAGGCGGAATTAAGTCTTTAAAGCGATGTCTTATCGCGCTCTACGGGCAGCTATGTTAATAACGCCGGTGTACTAGGTCAATACCTATTGTTATTGTAAGAACGATCAGATCTTTGTGAAGTTAGTTCAGTGCCGCGTGTGTCTATTGAAGCGGCGTAAGGTGAGGTGAATAATACCGTTGTATGGACAAGAAATTTGAGGTTAAGGCCAAGTTTGAGCCTGCCGGCGATCAGCCAGCGGCGATTGCCGATCTGGTAGAAGGCATCGAATCGGGCTTGCATGCGCAAGTATTGCTGGGTGTGACCGGTTCGGGTAAAACTTTCACTATCGCCAATGTGATCGAGCAGATCCAGCGGCCGGCCATTATTATGGCGCCAAATAAAACGCTCGCCGCGCAGCTTTATGGCGAGTTTAAAGAGTTTTTTCCCGGCAATGCCGTCGAGTATTTTGTTTCTTACTATGATTATTATCAGCCCGAAGCGTACGTACCCGCGTCCGACACATTTATCGACAAAGACGCCTCGGTTAACGAGCATATCGAACAAATGCGCTTATCTGCCACCAAGGCGCTGATTGAAAGGCCCGACGCCGTTGTCGTGGCAACGGTTTCGGCAATATACGGCCTCGGTGAGCCGGACGCGTATTTGAAAATGGTGCTGCATCTGGTGCGCGGCGACCAGGCAGATCAGCGCTATATCGTGCGCCGGTTGGCTGAGCTGCAGTACACACGCAATGACGTCGATTTTTCCCGCGGCACCTATCGCGTCCGTGGCGATGTCATTGACGTGTTTCCGGCCGAAAGTGAAGAGTTGGCTATCCGTGTTGAGCTATTCGATGACGAAGTCGAATCCATCGTACGCTTCGACCCGTTAACGGGCCAGGTACTGGAAAAAATTGCGCGAATCACGATTTACCCGAAAACACATTATGTTACGCCGCGCGAAAACTTGCTGCTTGCGGTCGACAAAATTGAGGAGGAGCTGGTCGAAAGGCTGGAGCATTTGCGTACAAATGACAAACTTGTAGAGGCGCAGCGCCTTGAGCAGCGCACGCGTTACGATGTAGAAATGATTCGCGAGCTGGGTTATTGCACGGGCATTGAAAACTATTCGCGTTATTTGTCGGGTCGCGAAGCGGGTGAGCCGCCGCCAACCTTGTTTGATTATCTGCCCGAAAATGCCTTGGTGGTTGTCGATGAATCGCATGTCGGCGTGCCGCAGATTGGAGGTATGTACCGCGGCGATCGATCGCGCAAGGAAACCTTGGTTGAGTATGGCTTTCGGTTGCCGTCCGCGCTGGATAACCGCCCCATGCGCTTTGACGAGTGGGAGGCGGCCGTTACGCAAGCCATATTCGTATCCGCTACTCCGCGTGATTACGAAATGGAAAGAGCCGGCCAGGTCGTTGAGCAGGTGGTCCGTCCCACTGGGCTGGTAGACCCGGCCATTGAAGTTCGCCCCGCGCTCACTCAGGTTGATGATTTGCTGTCTGAAATTGGCAAGCGCGCAGCACAAGGCGAACGCGTACTGGTCACCGTACTAACCAAGCGCATGGCGGAAGACTTAACCGAGTATTTGTCCGAGCACGGCGTTAGGGTTAGATACCTGCACTCCGATATCGACACAGTAGAACGAGTAGAGATTATCCGCGACCTTCGCCTTGGCGAGTTCGATGTGTTGGTGGGCATCAATTTGCTACGTGAAGGTCTGGACATGCCCGAAGTCGCGCTAATCGCTATCCTCGATGCTGATAAAGAAGGTTTTTTGCGGTCCGAATCCTCGCTCATTCAGACCATAGGGCGCGCCGCTCGTAATTTGAACGGTACCGCCATTCTTTATGCGGATCAGATTACCGGCTCCATGCAACGTGCGATGGATGAAACCAATCGTAGGCGTGCCAAACAGCTGCAGTTTAATGAAGAGCACGGTATTACTCCCATAGGCGTTAAAAAATCGGTAGCTGATATACTCGAAGTGAGCTATGCGCCCGGCAAAGGCAAAGGACGCAGAAAGGCCAAGGACGCTAAAACAGCCTATATAGATATGCCGGGCGTGCCACTGGACGATCCGCGTAAGTTGTCGCGATTGTTGAAAGAGTTGGAAGAAAAAATGTACCAACACGCCAAAAATCTAGAGTTTGAAGCAGCCGCGCAAACGCGCGATCAAATCCAGCAATTAAAGAAGCATCAGTTTATGAGTGCTGTATAGGTATTGTGATGTTAATGTGGCTTGTATAACATACGCCGCCTGGAGTTTTAGGCACGTAGCTCAGTTGGGTGAGCCGCGCGCTTTACACGAAGCAAGCTTCGTGCGCGGTGAACGCCCAGGCAAGGAAGCCTGGGCCGGTGGTTATGCAAGCAACCAAAGTTGCGCCAGGGATGGCAGGTACAATCTATATATTGCAGGCACGTAGCTCAGTTGGTT
>JBPCXM010000516.1:0-5435 GCA_051008535.1 Pseudomonadales bacterium
GCTTTGCGAGCGGCTATAACGCCGGTCTAAGCTATTCGCACAGGCTTAACTTTGCCGATCCGGAATGGGCGATCACGGCCGGCGTCGAGTGGCAGAAGAATTCGGTTGATTCACGCTTTCCTGCCGATATCACCGATCGTTTGCGCGATATCAATACCAGTCCCGATACCATTCTGCCGGAAGACTACGGTCAGGTTTTCATCGGTACTACGTTGCAACGCGGCGATTTACACGCGCTGAACGTGCGTACACCGTCGCCGCGCTATCTGTTTAATACCGCAATCGCTTACCAGTGGCCGTTATCGCAGGTATCATTTGCGGTTTCTTTTGGTCTAGGCTGGCGTATTATGGGTAACGATGAACTTGCGCTAACTTATGGCTACAATAGCAAACCGTTAGGCGGACAAGGCGATGCCGCACAAGACATCCGCCTCAGCTATAGTTACCGGTTTGGTCGTTAGTTTTTGATTTGGTCTATTTATGCGCATGACTGTATTCCATTCACCGTTTGCTGTGATCCGGATCTTTCTGATCATCGCTTGTATGCTGTTGACTTCGTGCGCGGTCAATCAAACAGAACGTAAGATCGAATTCGACAAGGAGGAGTCATGGGTTTTGCTGCCGATTATTAATTTTTCACAAACGCCGCAGGCCGGCGAGCGCGCCGAGCGCATCGCTGAAACGCTACTCCGCAGCGAGGGCCTGAAAACACTGAGCCACTATCCGTCGCTGGAAGATCCGAACGGCCTGCCGATTCTCGACGAGCAGAAGCGTTTTAATTCTGCGCTGGCCTGGGCGCAGGATAACGATATGCGCTATGGCGTGACCGGCAGCATCGAGGAGTGGCGCTACAAAAGCGGGTTAGACGGTGAGCCGGCGGTTGGCGTGAGCCTGCAGATCATCGACGTTGGCAGTGGCGATGTGCTGTGGTCTGGCTCGGGTTCGCGCGCCGGCTGGTCACGGGAGAGTTTAAGTGGCACCGCACATAAAGTGCTGGAAAAGCTGGTTGCCAAGATTAAGCTAGAATAATGCTCTAGAGGGGCGCTTTTGGCACCCTAAATTCATCCCAGGCGATTTTCGTCCATGCCTTTTGAACTCGACTCGCTAGGTAAAACTGAATCCAAATCGACGCGGCTGATTTGGCTGGAAACGTTCGGCGTCAGCGTGCTGACGGTTGCGCTGGGTTTTCTGGTCCGTCCAGATGACCCGTTCTTTGTGCACGATGACAGTTTTCCATGGCCGATCATAGCTCCCGTGTTAGTGGGTTTGCGCTACGGTTTCGCCGAGGCCTTTGCAACAGCGTTGCTTATTATTGTCAGTAGTCTGATATTTTCCTGGTGGCTGGAGCAACCGGCGTGGCGGCTGACCACGGCTTACAGTCTCGGCATGTTGGTCACCGGTATGCTGACTGGTGAATTTCGTGATATATGGGAACGTCGTCTGCGCCGTTTGGAGCGGTCTAACGAATACCGGCAGGCACGCTTGGAGGAGTTTACGCGCGCCTATCACGTACTAAAAATTTCTCATGATCGCCTCGAGCAGGACAGCGCCGGCAAATCAACCAGCTTACGTAGCGCCTTGTCCGATATGCAGCGCCAACTGGCAAACGTCGATGCGAGTAGTGACAACCTGGCGCAAAATGCGGAAACCATCCTCAACGTGTTCAGTCACTACGGCGTGCTGCAAGTCGCCTCCCTGCACGCCCTGCTTGAAGATGGTGTACAGGCCCATTCGTTGGCGCATACGGGAGATACTGAGGTTATCGATCCATCTGATCCGCTGCTGCGCCTGGCCATAGTAGAAAAAAGGTTGATTAGCGTGCGTGCCGATATCGCCGGCGAGGACGAAGCACAGGAAACCGATTATCTGGCATGTATTCCCCTGGTAGACACCTATCAAGCCATTCATGCAGTGCTGGTGATCAAGCTGATGCCGTTTTTTTCCTTCCACGAAACTAACTTGAAACTAATGGCTATTATCGCCGGCCGCATTGCCGATATTTTGATGGCAGCGCGTGAGCTACCGGTGGTGGAAGACCTAGAGTGTTATGAATTTTTTCGCCGCCTGAAACGCAGTATGGCCGACGCGAGAGAATTTCAGTTGCCGGCCAGCTTGCTTATCATTACCGCCACCAATCCGACGACTGCGCCTGCATATATCCAAACCATAGAGACGCAAATGCGTGGTCTGGACATTGGCTATGTGACACGCAACTGTGACGACGACACGGTCATGCTTATGCTGATGCCGCTCACGGCGCAGGACGGCGTGGCAAGCTATCTCGTGCGCTTCGAACAATTTATGCGCCAGCAACACGGTGTCAACGTTGACGATACTAAGCTGGACATCGTTCAGTATCTCATCACGCCGGAAGACACCGTGGCCGGTTTGAGACAACGCTTGCAAGACGAAGCCGGTTTGCGGGAAGACGCTTTGCATTATCTCGACCGTGCCGGGCCGGTTGCCGCATGAACCCCAATCTATTGTTTGCCAATGCGATATTCTTCGAGCTGACCAGCTGGGTCGGGCTAACCATTGAGCAAGCAGCGCTAGCGACCTGGGTTTTCGTTTTGACCCACAGCATAGCCTCACTGTTAGCCGGGTTCGCGGTCTGGTGTTTGTTACCCGCGCAATATCAGCAGCCGGTGAGTAGGTCGTATGCCTTTGTGACACTGCTCATATTTTTTATACCGGGGCTAGGCATGGTCGGTGCGGTAGTCTCGATTTTATTGGGTCTCTATCGGCCCCATGAACAGCGACCGGAGTACACGCTGTCGACCGCCGTCCCCGAGTTGCCGTTCAAACCGGTCACCATCGACACCAATTTAAGCTTCGCCGGCGGCGGCTTGTATGATGTGTTGCGCAATGCGTCAGACACCGACAAACGCCTGAAAGCGGTATTGGCGACGCAACGGATGAACGAACGCAAGGCCATACCGATACTGCAGGTAGCATTGAAAGATCCCGTTGATGACGTGCGTCTGTTGGCGTACTCGATTCTCGACAACAAGGAAAATGGTATCAACGTCAATATCAAAAATGGTCTGACCGAACTGGAAGGCGCAACACCGGCGCAAAGGCCGGCAATTCATAAACGGCTGGCATTCTTGTATTGGGAACTGGTGTACATGGGTTTGGCGCAAGGCGACGTGTTACAGCATATATTGCGTACCGCCAAGCAACATGTCGACAAAGTGTTAGAGGAAACAAAAGACTCGGGCGCGTATTTCCTTTTGGGCCGTATTCTTATTCGCGAAGAGGCACTGGAAGAAGCCGAACAGGCGTTCCAGCGGGCGCACGAATTTGGCATGGATAAATCCAGGATTTCTTCTTACCTCGCAGAGGTTGCCTTTCTTAAACGCGACTACGCACAGATTGCCACCATATTGGGGGATTTACCTGCCAGCGAGCGTGAGCGGGAACCGATCGCTGCGGTCGCCGAATTCTGGTTGCCGGCATAATGGACGCCGACGTTATCATTTTGCTGGAGGGAACCTACCCTTATGTGCGAGGGGGGGTATCTAGCTGGGTGCATCAGATCATCAAGGGGGTTCCAGAACTAAAATTCGCGCTGATTTTTATCGGTGGCGCGCGTGAGCACTACGGTGAACAACAATATGAGCTGCCGGAAAACGTCGTGCACCTCGAAGAGCATTTTCTGCAGGAATCGTGGAAGCAGCAAAAATCGCAGCGTTGCCCAGGCAATGTCGATGCCTTCAACCGCTGTCAACAAATGCACGACTATTTCCATCAGCCGCACGATGACTTACCCGATGATCTGATCAGCGATCTGCTGAATATGATCAACGACCCCGACAAGGGTATTACCCACGAAGACTTTCTGTTTAGCGAAGCGTCGTGGGAGTACATGATCAACGGTTACGAAAAATACTGCACCGAGCCATCGTTCGTGAATTACTTCTGGACCGTGCGCTCCATGCACGCGCCAATATTTATGCTATCCAAGGTCGCACGCAATGCGCCAAGAGCGCCGGTCATTCATTCTATTTCCACCGGCTTTGCCGGTTTGCTGGGAGCGTTTATCAAGCACCAGCACCCCGACTGCAATTTCATCCTCAGCGAACACGGCATTTATACCAAGGAACGCAAGATCGACCTAGCGCAGGCCGAGTGGATTCAAGATTCCACCACCGATCTCGATAGCGGTCTAACCGATGACGTTGGCTATATTCGCCAACTATGGATTCGCTTTTTCGAAGAGCTAGGCCGCATCACCTATCATGCTTCCGATCCCATCATTGCCTTGTACGAAGGTAATCGCTTACGCCAGGAGCAAGATGGCGCCATAGGGGAGCGCACGCGCGTCATTCCTAACGGAATTTCTCTAGCGCAGTACGGCGATGCGCTGGAAAAGCGGCCGAAGGAGATACCCGCTATTGTTGGCCTTATCGGTCGCATTGTGCCGATTAAAGACATCAAAACCTTTATTCGTGCCATGCGCTCCATCTGCAATCAAATTCCCGAAGCTGAAGGCTGGCTGGTGGGGCCAACCGAAGAGGACGAAGCCTACGCTGCAGAGTGTGAGGGCTTAGTTAGCAGTATGGGTTTGGAGAACAACGTCAAATTTCTGGGTTTTCAAAAAGTGCCGGAGATTCTGCCACAGCTTGGTGTGATGGCGCTCACGTCCATCAGCGAGGCCCAACCGTTGGTTATGCTGGAAGCCTATGCGGCCGGCGTGCCCTGCGTTGCGACCGATGTTGGTTCATGCAGAGAGTTAATCGAGGGCTACAGCGAAGAGGACAAGGCGCTTGGCCATGCTGGCGCAGTGGTCAACATAGCCGATCCGTTAGCTACTGCAGAAGAGTGTCTCAAACTACTCGGCAATGCGGAAGTGTGGAACAAGGCCCAACAAGCTGGTTTGGCGCGGGTCACAAACTTCTACACCGAACAGCTGATGTACGACCGCTACCGCGAGCTGTATCAAATCGCGATGGGTGTGAGTCCAGCAAAATGACAAACGGACGTTAGCATGGCCGGCATCGGATTCGAGCTGCGCCGCATACTCAACCGCGATACCTATGTCGCTACTCTGCAGGCCTACCTTTATGCGGGCCTGATCAGCTCGGGTCCTTGGGTGTTATCGATTCTCAGCGTGCTGCTGATCGGTATACTGAGCGTTAGTGTAGTCGCCCCTACCCTCCTCGTAACGCAATTTCTGGTTTCGGTGACTTACTTGATGTCGGCCTCGCTGATTTTTACCGGTGGCTTACAGCTGATGTTTACCCGGTTTATCTCTGACCGCCTGTTCGAAGAACGCGACGACATTATTCTTCCCAACCTTATCGGCATTTTATTGCTGATCACCGCGCTCGCCGGCTTGCTTGGCACTTTGTTTATTTTTCTGATGTTTGATGAGTCTTTGCTATACCGCATTTTGATGGTGGCAAACTTCGTTACTCTCACCGATCTCTGGA
>JBPCXM010000517.1:0-4479 GCA_051008535.1 Pseudomonadales bacterium
TCCAAGCCAAACCTGCCCGCCTTCCTGCTGCGCAATTTCGTCGATATCCATCCCGTCGATCCTGACGCCGATCCGGCGTACGGCCCAGTTCTGGTCGACATGGTGGCGATGATTCGCGAAGGGCAACGGGAGGGAACATTCGATTCGATAGCGCCTGGCCATGTGATCACCGCCATTGGCAATATGATGTTGGCATTTTTCACCACCGGCCCAATGTTGGGAGGAAATCTCGCCACGCGACCCAATAACACTAAGGAACAGGTGCGATATCGGGCGCTGCTGCATAAGAGCTTGCGCGCAATGCTACGTCCTGATTGAGTACCTGCCGATTTGGCATCTAGACTAGCGGACCCCTCTAGACTACATTTTCCGCAACATACTAATTGGCAACAATTTCAGAAATTGTGCCACCAGCGTCCATGGCCAGGGCGGCACGTAGCGAAAGCTGACCTGCCGCTCGATTAGGTCGACCATGATCCGAGTGCCCTTTTCCGCGCTGACCACAAACGGTCGGCTTGCCATGGAGCGATTGAGATCCGTATCTATAAACCCGGGTGCCAATTCGGTAACGATCAGCGGCTCACCAAATGATTCACAGCGCAGCGCCTCCAGGTACTTGCTGAAGCCGGCCTTGCTGGCACTGTAGGCTCCATGCCCACGCATGCCACGCAGTGCGGCGACCGAGCTCACGCCGACCAGTTGGCCATGCCCCTGACTGCGGAATAGCTCCACTGCAGCCTCCGACGTGGCGATAGCACCGGTGAGATTGACGTCTATCGTTGCACGCATCTGCTCGAACAAGCCCTCGCCAACCTTCGTAGCCAAGGCGATCCCGGCGTTTGCGATAACGATATCCAGACCTCCCAGTTCCTCGGCACATGCGCGCAGCACTTGGGGAACAGCGTCGTACTCCGTCACATCCAGGACTTTGATACATATCTGTGGCGACTGGGCCTTCAGTTCCGCCGCCAGTTTTTCGAGATCGTCCAAACTCCGACCAGTGAGGGCCAGTTGATAACCCCGGGCAGCAAAGTGCCTCGCCATGCCCACCCCCAGGCCTCGCGTTGCTCCGGTGATCAATACAGATTTCGTCATGTATATTCTCCGTTATCCCGGGCGAAGTAGTAGGTTAAGAGTCGAGACTATCCGCTGCATAGACACCAACGATATTTTCATATCGTGCATGCCTGTCTCCGAAGACTACGCTATAAGCGCATACTATATTGGCAACAATAGCAAAAAGACCACATATAATCTTTACCAGAAAAGCGAGATTATGTCCCGGTTGTGGTATAGCTAGTAAAGAGGCATAGATGATAAGGTAATTACCTTCCTGCAGGGTGCTTAGTGATGGCTGAACACAACCCGGAAATCGGTTTACGCGTTAATGCGGACAGCATACGCACCAATTACCACGATACTGACAGCGACGGTGCGCCCGTATTGCTAATCCACGGGTCTGGCCCAGGGGTGAGTGCGTGGGTGAACTGGCGACTGACGCTGCCTGCACTGGCCGAACGCTATCGCGTGATTGCACCGGATATGGTCGGCTTCGGGTTTACCGAGCGCCCTCCGGGCCATAAGTACAACATGACAAACTGGATAAAACACGCCGTTGCCGTAATGGATGCGCTGAAGATTGACAAGTTTTCAGTTGTGGGGAATTCTTTCGGTGGCGCTTTGGCGTTGGGTCTTACGATTCATCACCCGGAGCGGGTAGACAAACTGGTACTCATGGGTTCTGCCGGCGTGTCTTTTGCGATTACCGAAGGTTTGGACAAGGTCTGGGGATACACACCCTCTATCGATAACATGAAGGAACTGCTCGATATTTTTTCCTGGAACCGCGATCTGGTCAGCGATGAGCTTGCTGAGTTACGTTACCACGCCAGTATTCAACCGGGTTTTCAGGAATCATTTGCTGCCATGTTTCCTCCACCTCGACAGCGCTGGGTGGATGCCATGGCGTTTACCGATGAGCAGATAGGATCAATCCGTAGTCCGACACTAATCATCCACGGCAGGGAAGACCAGATTATCCCGCCAGACAATTCACGGCGCCTCTTTTCGCTGATACCGCAGTCTGAATTGCACATGTTCGGGCAATGCGGTCACTGGACACAAATAGAATATGCCCAAGCTTTTAATCGATTGGTTTCAGATTTTCTTGCAAGTCGGTAGCCGATTAAAATCTATACCAGTAAAGCGGAGTATCAGAATGACCGCGCATACAATTACGATTGCGAATGGAAGAGGACAATTCCGCTGCCCGTCCGGTCGCAGGCTGTCTCAGATAATGGAATTTGTCAGCTTGATTGAATACGCGTGCCGTCGCGGCGGCTGTGGTAATTGTCATGTAAAAGTTCTAAGCGGCGAATATGACTTGGGTCAGATGAGCCGGGCGCATATTACCGAAGAGGAGATTGCGGACGGTGTGGTTATGGCCTGTATGATTTATCCTCGTAGTGACTTGACTATATTGGTACTGGAAGAGGAGTAATAAAAAACTCCCCGCAGTTTCCTGCAGGGAGTTTAAATGGAACATAGGCCCTGGAGAGGGAAATCAAGTCGTTTTAACGACCTTTGGCCCGCATATTCTGCACCGTAAATAGACTCTTAGGATTCATTTTCGGATCGAGCTGACCCTTAAACTGACCGGTGGTACAGTGGCTCGCCTGGAGGTCAACCATAGAGAAGCTGTCGTCGATTGATACACCACTGCCCTTGTTCTTCTCCAGGTGATGATCCGGGTGGGCCTGACCGATTGTCCAGGATTTCCACAGATCTCCCTTGCGATCATAAGTCATCGTACGCGGCAGCGTGAAGGTCTGGGCATCCACATAGTGCAAACGCTTGGCTATGGGATGGTTGTCGTCAATCGGATCGGCTTCAAGTAGATAGGCCTTTCTGAGCTGCCAGGTGATATTAGGAAAACAGCCGCCCTTACCGCCGTATTCGATAAACTGGTAACCATCGTCCTCCTTGAGATCGGTAGCCAACTCCATATCATTGTGGTTATAGAACGGCAGCAGTACGTTCTTGGTACCTTTGTAGGTCCAGTTCATATCCGACAGCCGGCTGTTATAGCCCTCGAAGTCTTCGATCATGATATCCGAACCGAGGAAGGAATCGGTGATCTGCCCGGAGGAGAGACGGCGTACCCGGCGCTGAAAGCCAAGATAAAGCCAGGTGTCATCACGCTTGGTGTCTTCCGAGAAGCGGTGTATCAACAACTGGGTGTTCTTGACATCGAAGGGTTCATGCACCTGCACATAGATGGCCCTGAACAGATCGGAAGGGTTGTCCTTAAATTCCGGCACAGGATCCTGATTTACCCGGTGCTTGAAATTCAGAAAATGAAAGCCGAACTTGATGGTACGTTCGATTTTACCGCTCTTCATATTGCGGTATTTCCAGTAAAATGGGGTGATCGCTGCATTATCGCCCCAGTTGTAACCGTACTTGTAGTTCCAGGCAAGCTTCTCTCCAGCACGGGGATCATCGGCATCGGGCTCCTCCGGGAAGGGTCGGCCGGCAACGAATCCGTCCAATTCGCCCAGCTTGGCGCCCAGTTTGACCTGGCCCAGACCCTTTCTTGTGGCCTCCACGTAATTCGGGTGAAGATCAAATGAAGTAGTCTCCCCAACCTTGATTTCCAGCCAGCCATCCTTTAGGTGTTGATAAAGGGCCGGGTCCAGTACCTCCTTAACGCTATCGACGTTTGACGCGTTGATCACCATGCCTGGCGTAACACCAGTAGCCTCGGGCGTACCGTTTTTATAGGGATAGAAGGAGTTTTCTACCGCCTCCGGTGTCGCGGCTAAACTGTTAGCCGCCATTCCCAGTACCGCAGCCAGTGCGATATTTCTTATCGTCATAGTCTTCATGATTCTCTGCTCCTATTTAAAATTCTCAGAACCGGTACCGCAGCGTGAGCTGATACTCGTCTTCTTCAATAGCCATGCCCAGTGGGCCAGCTCGGAAACGTCCCAGCGGCTCTATCCCACTGATACCCACCGAGCCTGCGGTAAGTGGATCGGCATGGGCCGGTGTCGCCGTGAATGGCGGGAAAGGATTACAGCCACGACAGTCGTCGAAGGTTTGCTCGGCACCGTCGCCCGTCTTGATATTGGCGCTTAAGATCAGGCGCCAATTGTCACTGATTAACCAATCGACCGATGGCGCGATGGTCGTGGTTTCCGCTTCGTAATCGTGGGCGAAAATGACTTGCGGGCTAACGGTATCCGACTTGTACCACCCCTTGAACAGCAACGTAAACGTGTAGTTGTCTTCCCAGTTGGGTATACCTACTTCAGTACCCGGTATCGCACCGCTTTCCAATTCGTGATCGAGGAAGTGTTCCCCAAACACCTGCGCCGAGATCAGGAAGGCTCGCTTCTTGTTTAAAAATGGAATAAAGGTATTGCGGTCCCAGCCCAGTACCCAGCGAAACATATCCGAGTCCGAATACAATTGTGG
>JBPCXM010000518.1:0-2805 GCA_051008535.1 Pseudomonadales bacterium
GGCTTCCACGGTTTTCACCGGATACTTGCCGGCGGCGGTTTCCGCCGAACACATCACTGCATCGGTCCCGTCCAATACCGCGTTGGCCACATCCATCACTTCGGCGCGGGTGGGTAGCGGACTGGAGATCATCGATTCCATCATCTGCGTTGCAGTGATGACGGCACGATTCAAACGCCGGGCGCGGGCAATAATGCGCTTCTGCACACCGACCAAACCGGCATCACCAATTTCAACGCCGAGATCACCCCGTGCGACCATTACCGCATCTGACGCCAGAATAATCCCATCCAGCGTTTCGGCATCGGCCACCGTTTCGGCGCGCTCGATCTTGGCGACCAGACCGGCATCGCTTCCGGCTTTCCGCAACAGCTCGCGTGCGGCATTCATGTCGGCAGCTTCACGTGGGAAAGATACCGCCACATAATCCACACCGATGCTGGCCGCTGCGAGAATATCGGCGCGGTCCTTATCGGTTAGCGCCGGGGCGGATAAGCCGCCTCCCTGCCGATTGATGCCTTTGTTGTTTGAAAGAGTGCCGCCGACAGTCACCCGACATTTAATCTGGTTAGCTGATATTGACTCCACTTCCAGAACGATACGCCCGTCATCAAGCAACAGCAGATCGATTGGTTCGCAATCGCGGGGCAGCTCCTTGTAGTCGATACCGACTCGCTGCTGATCACCGGCCTCGGGCTCGAGATCCGCATCAAGAATAAACGAGTCGCCTTCAGTCAGATCTATGGGACCGTTTTTAAAGCGGGCGATGCGAATCTTGGGGCCTTGCAGGTCACCGAGAATTGCGACCGTACGGCCACATTCGGCGGCCAGCTCACTGATCATGGTGGCGCGGTTTTGGTGATCTTCGGCATTGCCATGGGAGAAGTTCAGACGAACAACATCGACCCCGGCTTGAATGAGTTGCTTAAGCGTAGCGCGGTCGTCTGTCGCCGGCCCGAGGGTGGCGACGATTTTGGTGCGTCTTATGCTCTTAGCCAACCGCCTAGCTCCCGGTATTTGGTGACAGTGCGGCGGTCTCAGCTGCCAGCGCCTCAATCGCACCCCAGTCCCCGGCGTCGATGAGCTGTTGCGGCACCATCCAGGAGCCGCCCACACAGGCCACGTTAGGCAAGGCCAGATAATCTTTGGCGGTTTCAGAGGTGATGCCCCCGGTGGGGCAAAAAGTGATTTGCGGTAACGGCCCGTGAATAGACTTCAACATGGGTATCCCACCCGCCGCTTCTGCCGGGAAAAACTTCATGTGCTGCACGCCGTATTCCAATAGCACCATCGCCTCGCTCGGTGTGGCGACCCCAGGCAACAAAGTAATTTCTTTTTGCAGCGCGGCTTCGATTAACTTTTGCGTGCTACCGGGGCTGACCAAAAACTGCCCGCCTGCTTCGATAACCGCGTCTACCTGCTCTACTTCGGTGACCGTTCCTGCACCGACGATGGCATTGGGGAGGTCATTGGCGATTGCCCGTATCGCATCGAGGCCATAAGCAGTGCGCAAGGTGACTTCCAACACCTTCAGGCCACCTGCTACCAATGCTCGCGCTAACGGCAGCGCGTGGTCGGGTTGTTTGATAACTATTACGGGAATGACCGGGGAGCAGGTCATCACATCTACTATCGTTTTCGTCACGTTAGGTGCTCCTGATAAGATTTATGTTGTCGAGGCGACTTTCGCTGGGTTTCAGCCGCATAACCCTCTATCAAGCATGTCATTTGAGAAAGAGTCACTAACCCGTATTGCGCATACCGGCAGCCACACCGGCAATGGTGACCAGAATCGCTTGTTCTACCAGCGGGTCTTGCTGTTCACGGTCTCGCTGCAACAGCTCTGCTTGCAGTACGTTCAGCGGTTCAGTGTAGATATTACGAAGGCCTATGGACTTCTTTACCCACGCCTGATCAGCTAGCAGTTCGTCCACACCGGTCAGCGCCAGTACTGTTGCGGTATCCTGCTGAAGTTGTGCGCGTAAGTTCCTGCCAATCTGTTGCAGCTCGGGGCTGACGAGCTTGCTGTCATAGTAAGCAGATAGGTTGCTGTCTGCTTTGGCAAATACCATTTCAAGCATCGACAAGCGCGTCGCAAAGAACGGCCACTGTGCTGCCATTTCGTTGAGCAAATTATCCTGGCCTGCATCCAGCATGTGTTGCAGCGCCTTGCCCGCACCCAGCCACGCTGGCAACATCAGTCGGTTCTGGCTCCAGGCGAAAATCCAGGGAATCGCGCGCAGGCTTTCGATACCGCCGTCGGCTTTGCGCCGCGCGGGCCTCGAACCCAGCGGTAATTTTGCCAACTCCTGCTCAGGTGTGGCCTGGCGGAAATAGGCGACAAAGTTCTCCTCATCTCTGACCACCGCACGATAGTAGCGGCAGGAGGAATCAGAAATGCTGTCCATCACTTCGCGCCATTCGGGATCTGGCCGCGGCGGCTCCAGCAAATTGGCCTGCAGGATCGCGCTGGTATACAGCGCCAGGGTTTTGATGGCGAAGGGACTCAACCCCAGCTTGGTTCGAATCATCTCGCCCTGTTCGGTGACGCGTAAACCACCACGTAACGATCCTGGCGGCTGCGACAACAGCGCCATGTGCGCCGGCGCACCACCGCGGCCAATGGTGCCACCGCGGCCGTGGAACAGGGTGAGACTGACGTCCGCATTCTCACAAACACTGAGCAAGGATTCCTGCGCACGGTATTGCGCCCAGGCGGCCGCCAGCACGCCGGCATCCTTGGCGGAATCGGAATACCCGATCATCACCATCAGGCGGCTTTCGATCAGATTGCGATAAAAGTCA
>JBPCXM010000519.1:0-4928 GCA_051008535.1 Pseudomonadales bacterium
ACGGCCTGGTAGCTGGCATCTGTGCCGGCCAAAGCGCCGGAATGCGACTGCGCTAACTCGGCGGCCAGTTCGGTTTTTCCCACTTTAATAGCGACAATCGGAATTTTCCGTTGCGTCGCTTTTTGTAGCGCGGCAAGCAGTTTTTGCGGCTGACGGCTGGTTTCAAGGAACAGGCCGACGACTTTGGTTTCCGGCTGATCCAGCACGAAATCTAGGTAGTCTTCGACACCAACCACCAATTCCTGCCCGGTGGACGCAGCGAAATTGAAATCGATGCGCTCTTCGCAATCTACAATGCCGCTCATGCCCGCCCCCGATTGGCTGAGTAAACTAACGTTGCCAGGGTAACGATGATTGCCACGCGTATCGAAGCCACCGGCCCACATCTTGTCGCGAAAATTATAGAAACCCATACCATTGGCGCCAGCAAGCAAAATACTGGCTGCCTCGGCTTTGGTTTTAATTCTTTGCTGCAGCGGCGGTTGGCTGTCGTTGGCGAGTGCCAAGCTGGAATAGATTGTCGCTGCTTTGACGCCGTGTTGGATGGCGTCATCCAGCGCCGCTTCGATGCGCGTATCGCCGACAGCAAAAATAATATGCTCGGCCGGTTCAGGAAGATCGGCCAACGCGGCATAGCATTGGACACCTTCTACTGAGTCATAACCCGGATTTACCGCGTATAATTTGCCCGGATAACCGCCTTGTAGCAGGTTGCGCATAACATACTTGCCAACGCCGTCGCGGCGTGACGCGCCAACCACGGCGATGGAGGAAGGACATAGCAGTGGTGTTAGTCGGTGCTCCATATAATCATGAGCAGTTAGAAATTCGGCGCCGGCGTCGCATGACGGCGTGGTGGATCGAATACCGGCTTGCTGATCACCGAACATTTTGCCATCACACGCGTCCAGTGCAACTCGCGCATATAGTAAATTTCGGCGTACAAATCGTCAGTTTTTTTACCGTAGGGCATTTCAATCGAGGCGAACGCGACGTTGGTTTTCGCCGTCGGGCACCAAGCCGCCGAAGTCACGGTACCCACGACTTTACGCCCGCAGTAAATAAATGAATGCTCGGCCGGTTTGTTGCCTTCCACATCCAGTTTGACGAAGCGATAGCGCGGACCCTCTGCTTTCTGTTTTAGCAGTGCTTTACGACCGTTAAAAACCGGCTTGTCAAAGTCAACCAGCCAGCTCAAACCGAGTTCCAGCGGTGAGCGGCTGCGGCCATTGCGAATCACTTGTTCGGCAGCTACGAAGTCGACCCCGGCCTGCACAAATCCCGCTTCTATGCGCGCTACGTTTAGCGCATGGGAACCCATGGGCATGATCATATAGTCGTCTTTCGCCGCGAATAACTTGTCCCACAAGGCTTCAGCCAACTCGGGTTTTATCCACAATTCGTAGCCCAGATCACCGGTAAAGCCAGTACGCGATACCGTCAGTTTGCTGCCTTCGAAAGGAAACGTGGTAATGCCGAACGGCTTGAGGTCTTGCAACTCATCTAACCCCATTGCCATTAACACCGCGCACGAAGTAGGGCCTTGTACAGCAAGCGCGGCGACGTCGGCGGTTTCATCGACAATCTGCACGTCGAAACCTACGGCCGACCAGAGCATCCAGTCGATAACACGTTCATAGGAACAGAGGCGAAATTCCTGCTCGCCCAGCCGAAAGATAGTACCGTCGTCGACGACCTGACCATTGTCATCACACCAGACCGTGTACACAACTCTTCCCACTTTTATTTTGGCAACGTTGCGAGTGACCAACCTGTCGAGGTACGCCTCGGCGTCCGGGCCCGTGATGCGATACTTGGTCATTGGTGTTAAGTCGAACACAGCAGTGCCGGCGCGGATCGCGAAGTATTCCTTCTCGACTTCGGTATAGCAGTCCGGCGTTGTGTAACCTTTCCAGTCGGCCCATTCATTGACCTCACAGGCTAGCTGCACCCGCGAGTGAAACGGTGTGTGTAACCTCAGTGATTCATCGTATGAGGCTGTCATGCTTTTGCTCCAATTATTTCTTGCGCTGCGTTGCGGCCGGCTAATCCCATCACGCCGCCGCCCGGGTGGGCGCCAGCACCACAAAGGTACAACCCGTCAACCGGCGTCGAGTATTGGGTCATGCCCGGTATCGGGCGCATCATCAACAGTTGATCGACACTGATTTCACCGTGGTGCCAATGACCGCCGCTGATGCGAAATTCAGCTTCGAGATCGGCCGGTGTCAGTAATTCAGACGCGACAATCTGTTCCTTAATAGCGGGCGCATAGTCGGCAATACGGTCTATCACCACTTGCTTAAAGGCTTCTTTATGGTCATCCCAGCCTCCTTTCAACTCTCGCGGCGCATACTGCACAATGGCCGACAGAACGTGTTTGCCGCTTGGCGCGAGGCTGTCATCGTGCACGCTGGCGATGCTGATATCCAGCGCCGGCGCGCTTGAGTATTCTTTATACTTAGCATGGTTGAAGGCGCGCTCGATATACTCCATGGTCGGCGCAATCAGCAAACGGTTGCCGATGTCAGTGGCGCCTACACCGATAAATTCCGGCAGGCCATCGAGCGCCAAATGCAGCTTGGCGGCGTCGCCGTGCATGCGAATGGTATGAATACGACGAGCAAAACCAGCTTCAATGTTGCGCACACCGACCAGCTCATTAAACGTGGTTTTCGGATCGGCATTGGAAACGACGATTTTTGCGTCGATCACTTCGCCGTCGGTGAGGGTAACGCCAGTCGCAAGATCAGCCGTGAGGTTGATTTTTGCCACCGGACTGCCGGTACGAATTTCAACACCGCTAGCGCGCGCTGCCTGCGCCAAGGCAGCACCCATTGCGCCCATGCCACCTCGCACCACAGCGGGGCCGTTATAACCATAAACATCGCCTAAGCGCCGGTATAAATAGCTCATCACCGTATTCGGTGAGCGCGGGCCCATGTGCGTGCCCATGATCGCGTCCACGCTGAGCGCGGCCTTTAACAAGTCATTATCAAAATTCTCGTTCGCTAGGTCGTAGATATTCATCAGACCAATACGGAGTAATTCCCCCATATCTTCGCGGCCTAGCCGTTTCATATCGATACCCAACTTTAGCAAAGACAACTTATCTTTCCAGTCACTGTCCACTAGTTTCGGCGGTTTTCTAGCAAAGGCATTGGCCAGTACATTGCTATAGCGCAGCATCTTCGCGTGCATGGCGCTGAAGTTTGCTTTGTCCGCGGCTGAGACATCGCCGCCGCTAACGTTGCCGCCTCTAATGCTGACGTTATTTCCGTCTTCCGCTAGTACGACAGAAGTCAAATCTCTAGCAGCCAACTGCAGTCCATGACGCTCCAAATTCAATTCTTTACTGACGTCTGGGTTCAGTTGGTAAAGCCAGTGCGCGCAGCTGGAAACCGAATGATCTTTGCTGAATTCACGTGTTGCCGCGGCTCCACCTAACGTATCGGCAGCTTCCAGCAACAAAACGGTGCGCCCGGCTTTGGCGAGATAGCTCGCGCAAATCAGGCCGTTGTGGCCACCACCTACTACTATGACATCAAATGATCTAGTCATCAGCGTAACCTCCGGGCACGATGGCTGGATACTTCAAGTCCAGCAAAATCTCCCGTGCCGCATTGGCGCCCGGCGCCGCCATAACCCCCCCTCCGGGATGCGAACCCGAGCCACACATATACATGCCTTGCACCGGGCCACGATACTGTGCATAACCGGGGAATGGCCGGTTAAACAATAGCTGATCAAAGGTGAGTTCGCCCATAAAGATATTGCCTTCGGTAAGACCCACTTCGTTCTCCAATTCACGCGGCGTGCGCACCTCGGCGTGCAAAATCAGGTCTTTGAAATCCGGGCTGTATTCGCCAATTTGATCGATCACCGTTTTACCGAAGGCATCACGATCGGCGTCGCTCCACTCGCCACCATTTATTTTTGGTGGTGCATACTGAACAAACACCGTCATCATATGCTTACCGGGCGGCGCCATGGTGGGATCGACCTGTGTTGGAATCAACATGTCGACGTAGGGATCTTTCGACCATGTCTCGTCTTTCCAGTCGTCGTAGGCCCGCTCCATGCGTTCCATCGAGTCGCTGAAATGCATGTCGCCACGCATCAGCGGGCTGTTCTTTGGAATCGCGCTAAACGTCGGCAGGCCATCTAAAGCGATGTTGACTTTACCCGAGGAACCGCGAATTTTGAAATTGCGCGCTTTTTTGACCACGTCGGCAGGCAGGTCATTCTCGTCCATTATATTGAGGAAAGTGCGTTTGGGGTCGAGGTTGGAAACGACAATATCGGCGTGGTATTCATCGCCGTTGGCCAACGCCACACCTGTTGTCTTGCCGTCTTTGACAACGATTTGCGCGACGTCCGAGTCACATTTAATCTCGCCACCGAATGACTGAAAAGACGCTGCGAGCGCGCCAGACACTGCACCCATGCCGCCGCGGGCAAAACCCCAGGCGCCCACGGTGCCATCGACGTCGCCCATATAATGGTGCAGCAATACATAAGCCGTACCCGGAGAATAAACCCCCAAGGCCGTGCCGATAATGCCGCTGCCAGCCAGATGTGCCTTGATGATATCAGTCTCGAAATACTCGTCGAGGAAGTCTCCTATACTCATGGTCCAGAAACGCAGCGTATCGGCCAAGCCCTCTTCGCCCATTTCCGCGAAGGCCTTTGCCAATACATACATCTCTTTTAGATCACGCGGTTTCAAGGAGGTTGGGTCGGGCGGCGTGCGCAACAGGAAGGGTCGAATTAGCCGCGTTTGTTTCATTACGTCGGCACCGTAACGTTCGTAGGCATTGGCATCGCGCACCGAGTGGCGGGCAAACTCGCGTTGCTGGCGCTCGTGATCATCGTAGTTGCCGAGGTAGTCACCATTTTTGGCGAAGGTAATGCCGCCACCGTAGGGT
>JBPCXM010000520.1:0-4594 GCA_051008535.1 Pseudomonadales bacterium
CAGCCAACCGAGCTGAGCTTTCTGAGTGCGCGCTTAACCTCTGGTAAAAGTTGGGATTAGTTGCGGCAGGATAGCTAGGGTAGAGCGTACGACTCTTATTTCCAGCGATAGCCGCCACTCAAGCGACTCGTTGAACGAGGTTTGTACTGGTAGAATCGGCCATGAGCGGCCGGTGAGAAGCTGAGTATCAAGTAAAAGGCGGGCATTCGTAACAGTCTGTCTTCTAGCACTTTAGCGCTAATACTTAAGAAATATTGATGCTCAGCAAACTTGCTGATAGCCTGATGTCATCTGCGTTGATCTATGCTAACGGTCACCAAGCCCGAGTCGGATTGCCCGAGAGTCATCCAGACACAGTCATTTTATGCTATCAGCATTCTCGGTAGTGTTAGCAGGGAATGGCGCTCATCACAGGGAAGATAGAAGACATTTCATGGATGTTTTGCGTCTTTTTTCAAGGGTCTATCTCGCAAGCGTGTTCGTTTGTTTACCTCTGTTTGCCGCTCCAGCCACACCCCCGCCTGACACTGCGTGCTCATTAACACCGGATACTGACCAGCGCATGGATTTTCGACCAGGCTATATGCCACGAGATTACGATGGTTCGATCTCGGAATTCCGAGACACCATAACGCGCCTAGAAGATCAGTTGGGAGTATACGACGCGGCGTTGATACCAGAGTTAATCGGATTGGGATTAGCGCTCCAGGCCCAGGGTCAGCATGGGAGTTCAGTTGCTCCGTTCAAGCGCGCGCTCCATTTGAGTCGAATCAACGATGGCCTGTATAATCTTGGGCAGGTGCCGATTCTGACCCGAATCGTAGCCGGCTACGATGCTGACGATGATGGGCTACAAACAGCGCGCACTCTGGATTATCTACTGCAACTTGAACGACATCACTATGGTGCGGAGGACCCCCATCTGCTCCCCGTGCTATGCCTTATGATCGACAGACATCTGGGCGCATCCGAGCGCGAATTGTCGGGGAAGACTACCCTCGAGCTGATAGCAGCGTACAGCAAGCTTAAAAAAACAATCAGGATTATTGATCAGAATTTTGGTAGTAATGACAGTCGGCTTACGGAATTACTCTTCTCACTGGCTGTCACGCATTTCCGATTGGAACTCTACCGCGACAAGATTTCCGATGCTCTACACCCAAGCCTGGCGCGAAAGGACTCCGCAATGTACCACTTCATAAACGGCGGCGAGCTGACTACCGCAAGAATTATGCCTTATAATGAAGGAAGGGATGCACTGGCCCGGCGCATGGAATTGATAAGGGACGATCCCCACGCATCAGCAGAAAACAAGTTTGAGGCAATGCTGGCATTGGGGGACTGGTATTTTCTGTTTAACAAGCGTGATGATGCGTTAGAGGTTTATCATCAGGCACGTTCTATATTTGCTGATAAACATGTTGCACCAGACGTCTTGTCCCAAGCGTTCGATCAGCCGAAAGTACTGTCTTTTGATAGGCTCGGAAAGGCGATCGAGGAAAATGACGCGACAGAATATGTTGATGTGAGGTTTACTGTCTCAGCGTATGGGCGGGCGCGCAATATCGAAATTGGCGATGCAAACACGCCATACAAAACCGTCCGGCAGGCGCTACGGGCTATAAAACCGGTCCGCTTCCGGCCACGGTTGGTCGAGGGTAAGCCCGTGTCGACTAAGGGTGTTACCTATCGGCATGCCGTTAAAGTGAAGAACAAGGGCACATTCCAAAAAACTGCAAGGTCTGCAGTGGGTCGCGAAGGACCTGTCGCTGTCGCATTCATCGAAAGATAGGTTACTCCAGTGATAGCCGCCGCTCAAGCGACTCGCTGAACCTAAATTCATCAGTTGAGATAACTCCTTCCAAGACGCTGAAGCCGGAATTTTATCCGTGCGCTGATGAAGCTGGCCTTGTTATCGGGCCAAAACTGCCTGATTTGGCGGCTTCAATATTCGACCTCCCAAGTATTTCTTCATCGCTTCACTCAAAATTCGGCACCAGCATTCCAGATCGCTCAACTGCGGCGCGTTGGCTTTTAAGTCGTTGAAGAAACGGTGTATACGCTGATAGGTTTTCTGAATATGGTCAGCACGGCCGTGAGAATGCGTGATAATCATGGTTTTTTGGCGCGAGGTCTCAGTGAGCTTCCCCACTGAGCTCAATAGCAAAGGTCGACTGGTGATAGCTTCGAGGTGTTTGTCTGGTTCTGCCAAACGCACAAATATATTCCACCAGTTATAGATCAGCGCAATGATGCGCGCCATGAAACGACAGGGCTTGATCTTCTTTGTGGTGAAGCCTCCCCAGCCCCAGTGATTCTTAATCTCATCGAAGTTATTTTCACAATCCGCACGATCACGATAGTGGCAAACAATACTGATTGTCTCGTCAGGCAACGACGTCACTAGCACCGCGTATTCAAATGCTCGAATGTCTTCCGGCTCTTCGATAAACCCCAACCCGTGCTGTTGCTCATTCTGATCGCCCAGAGCCAACACCACATCTTTCGGTAATCGGCGTCGGATCACCACAACCCGCCTGCTTCTATCCCAGGACTGCAACTGCAGCTCGTCCTCTTGTGCTTCCCAACCCGCCGTGACATAAGACCAGCCACCCGTACAATGGGCCTTGTGGATAAGCTCCTTAACGTATTTGGATTTCTTCAGCTTGAACAAGTAGGGTAGCCCTTTATCCTCCGCCGTTCGCATCACATCATCCACGCCCCATTCACAATCACCCCGGATAAACGTCGGCCAGCCATCCTGTGGCAGACGGTCTAACAGCTCCCATAATCCTGGCGCAGAATACAATGACGCCGTGCAATTACCCGGCTGAACTTCCACATCCAAAACGAGACGCAGATTGGCGATCATGTAGGTGTGGTAGGCGTGCGATGGACGACCCGGCTTGTGAGGGTTATACCCTTTCTCTGCCCCCTCTTGGTGGCCATACAGGGGCTTAACGGTGACGTCCGCGTCCAGTATCCAGTCCTGGGTCAACAAAGGCTCGTAACAACGCTGGAGATGAGACTGCAGCCAGTCAACGCCGTCATCCTCATCAATCTTTTTCAATGCACGACGACCCGAATCATCACTCACGACTTTGCGCATGCCCAGAAGCTGCGAATTGACCCGATCGTTGAGCAAACTGGTCATATGCGCGTAGCGATTGTGACCCGATAGAATCGACAATAAAAACGAACCTAGCACATCACGTTTTTGCGGCGCATTATTGCTCCGATAACGCAACGGGCACTGCTCTACCCAGTGCGTGAACAACCCACTCAATTTGAGAAACTGAATAAAAAAGGGCAATTGGCCGATGGGGGTCACTGCGGCAGTGGGGTCCCATTCCAAGTGAACTTTTCCGTCAAACGTATCGACGGCAATCGCCGCTGAACACCGGTCATTATCAGCCTGTATGGCTTCACTCAACGAGTGAGCGATTTTCATATCTTCTTGCATGGATTTTCGTTACCAAATCAGAGTGTTGGCGAATTCTGACTGATATCAACTGATTTTTATAGGCTGAACGAAGCTGTGAACTTGTAGAATCGGCCAGGGGCGATCATTGCCAAAGGCCTGCTCAACACGGAACAATCGTCAGTCTTTTGAGTCCGGTCGGGCAAACATGTGACTACGCAGAGGCTCATTCACACTCAGCGATTTGACTGCTGCCCGCCAGGTCCCGTCAGAACTTGATACCCAGGTTGGGTGCCGGATCCCGCCCTGAACGAAATTCCAGGGCCCGGTTAGGCTCCCGACATTATCGTTGTAGGCGCCAAACGCATATGGCTCGCCTTTGGCGTCGACTGCAAACCACAAGATGCGCTTGCCGTTCGCGAACACCTCTAGCCGTTCCTGGTCATTCAGATTAAGGGAAATCGCCGGGTCGCGGGCCGCAACTCTGTGAATTGTCCGATACAAGTGGGCGGCATACCATTTCAGATCCTCGCTGACCAGATCGGCCGGTACATCTTCAATTTTTCCGGCACGGTTCAGCCGCCAGTGTTTGTCGCCGTCGATGACTCTGATGAGATGAAGATCCTCGGCGGTCGTCTCGATCCGGAAACGAGGCCGCTCGAAGTCCATCGTAATCACGGCGGACACAACTGTGGGCTCGCCGACGCGATTCTGCTGAGAACCATTGATTGTATTTTTCAAATCTGCCCACGCGGTCCTGCCGCCAATTGCCTCAAGCATCTTCTCCGCTACCTTTTCGGCGGCAGAATTGTCTTGCCCAAAGGTAACGTGGCCGGGCGAGAGAAACACCACAATCGAGAACAGCAAGCTAACCAGGAAATTTTTCATCGCATGTTCTCTGCGCCTCTTCCATCATGCATGATCGTGAACTCCCCAGAATCATTAGGTATTTGACCCGCGGCAATCCATCCAGTTTCTTTTGACTTACCTAGCCATCTACTGCAACAGAGCGTTCGCTTGCGCGAACTACAGCTTACTCCGGAATAAGCAGCCACTCAAAGTGGTGGTTGTACGAGTACCGCAATTAATTTTGCTGTTTTGGCCTCCACCAAGGGAGATATGCTTTTGGCTGGTCCGGATCGACAGGCTCTCCAATTTTCGGGGTCGCCACCA
>JBPCXM010000521.1:0-3449 GCA_051008535.1 Pseudomonadales bacterium
TGTTCCTGTGCCTGTGCCGCCGCTAGGGCAATGCCTGCACTACTGATTGCTGCCGCGAATAGCGATGTGGATTTACGAATAACAGTTTGATTTAGCATGGTTTATCTCCTGTTGCTGCAGCCGGCCGCAATTATTTAAGCGCTACTGCTCGGTTGCCAAGCATAAGGCCGAATTAAGAGCGGTAATCGCAATAGGTCTCCTCTCCAAGCGCTTTTGTGTCGTAACAGAAACTTCCGCAAGCATTAATGTTTCGGCGACAGAGGCGGTGGGGCTAAAGCTGCATGCCAAATAAACAGCACCTGGCCGGACAGATCGAGGAAAACGCATAGCAATCTCCCAGTATTTATTGGCGGTATGGAGTAGGTTTTATTAGCAATTATATTCACTCGGCCTGAGCAACCACTGTCCATGTCCGTCAACTGTGTTGCAGTATCGGACATTCTATTGAATCTTTCGCATCATCCGTATTGGTGTGGCAGTTTATCTGCTACGGTAAAGCTACGTGCTGAACTGATATCAAAGATTACGTAGATAGTAACCACTGTGATTACTTTTTTCCAGAAGTCAATCTTCACGTTAGCGCTGCTTGCTCTGCTCTGCAATGAAGTTAGAGCTGCTGAGCGCCCCAATATACTTTTTATCATGTCTGATGATCATGCCATCCGTGCGGTAAGCGCTTACGGCAACAGCCTGGTAAAGACGCCGAATATCGATCGCATCGCTGCCAATGGGGTGCGCTTTGATCGGGCCTACGTGGGCAATGCCATCTGCGGTCCAAGCCGCGCGACGACGCTTACCGGATTACACAGTCACGGTAACGGCTTTTACAGCAACGAGTGGTCGGGTAATTTCAATGGCCAGCAGCAGACGTTTCCTCGACTGCTGCAGAGTGCTGGATATCAGACCGCGGTGATCGGTAAGTGGCATCTCTACAGCGACCCGGTAGGTTTTGATCACTGGGAAGTGATCAACAATGTGTTCGAGCACGGCACATATTACAACCCTGCATTCAGAAGCCCATCCGGTGTGGAGGAGACCACCGGTTATGTGGCCAACCTGGTAACCGATAAGGCAATTGCCTGGTTGGATTCGGCTACAAAGTCCGAGCGCCCGTTTATGTTGATGTACCACCACAAGAGCCCTCATCGAGACTGGATGCCAGCGCCTGAGGAACTTCAAAATTGGGACGAGGATGCTCAAGTGGAGGAACCGTCAAGTCTTTTGCGCGACCTGGGGGAACTGATCAAGGGTAGGCGGGAAGCAAGGATGACGATCTCCGAGTATATGACCGATCAGGACGCCAAATTGAGCATGGCCAAGTACCTTAATCCTGAGCAGGCGAGAATGTGGGAGTCTGCTTTTGGCAAGGGCAATCGCGAATTCAATGCGGCGAGCTTCTCTGAGAAAGAAGAGATCCGTTGGAAATACCAGCGCTATATCAAGACTTATATCGCCTCGGTAAAGGGTATGGATCGGCAGATCGGCAGAATGCTGGACTATCTGGAGGCAAAGGGCCTGATGGACAATACTCTGATCGTATATACGTCAGACCAGGGGTTTTTCCTAGGAGAAAACGGTTGGTTTGACAAGCGCTGGATGGATGAAGTCTCATCACGGGTTCCGCTGCTCATTCAATGGCCCGGTAAAATTCAGCCCGGTACGATGACTTCTGGCCTGGTGCAGAACATAGACTATGCGCCGACCTTGCTCAACGCTGCAGGAGTGGAGCCAGAGAAACCTATGCACGGAGTGAGCTTGTTACCGCTTATTGGCCCTGAAACAGTTGATTGGGAACGAGACCTTTACTACCACTTTTACGAGAATCCCGGTTTCCATGGAGTCGCACGGCATTATGGCGTGCGTACCAAGCGCTACAAGTTGGTCTACTACTACCGCAATGATGAATGGGAGTTGTTCGACTTGGTAGAGGATCCAAGAGATCAGGTAAATCTGTACGGCAATGCGGGCTATGAAGATATTGTGGATGATTTAAAATCGCGCCTGGAAAGTCTGCGACAGCAGTACCAGGTGCCAGAGGAGGATCCACCCGTGCCTTGGTACCATGGTCCCGCTGTACGCGTAATGGAGTGGTGGTTCAAATCATGATGCACGCGCGAGCCGAGATCTCGTAATCTGTGGAAGCGGGGCAGAAACTGTCGCTCCCCTCCAGCAATAGTTCAGACTTTCCGCCGAAGAGGTCGTCGTGTCATTCGAAATCGTTTTTAATGTCTGCCTGGTCGGCCACGAACAATTTACAGCGATTGTCCCTACGCTGCGATAAGTAAGACATAGGGAATTATTAAAGGGGTATTGCAAAAAAATCTACTCGCACCAATTCGCACCTTTCCGGTATATTGCTTGAAGATGGCTCATATGGGAGTGTAGGACAAAACGGGGGCTAGCCAATCTGTTTCGGCTCCAGCGTCACCTAATGAGTGCAAAGAATTACTGCGCTTTTCGTGATCGAGCCTTTGCAATCTGGCAACGGGATACCTGTGCCTGCTGGCCTGGATTAACGTAATTTGGTTCACCTTGCTGAGATATTCACAACCTATACCGATTAAGTTGACAATGCCTTATCCCAACACGTTAAATAAATTGCCAAGGTGATTTTATGAATGCAACATGGGACGTCAAACACGCGATAATCAGCGGCGGCGCCAGCGGTATCGGCCTCGCCTTAGCGAAGGCGCTGGCTGGAGACGACGCGAATATCAGCGTGCTGGACCTAAACATACCAGAAGAAAAGAAGCAGGAAATAACCACGCAAAGCAGATCAGACCAGCAGAAGATATTGACATTTGCGGTGGATATTACCGACGCCGCTGCCGTACGCGTTGCGGTGAATGAAGCGGTAGCAGAGTTGGGAGCACCCGACTTTGCCATTAACTGCGCTGGCATTAATGTTGCTGCCAATTTTGAACAAATCACTGACCAGCAGTATTTCCAAGTCATCAACGTAAACCTCATTGGTAGTCGTAACTTTGCAGTGGCCGTATTGCCCGCCATGCAAGCTGGCGCTCAGTTGGCGTTTCTCGCTTCCATGGGCGGTCTCGTTGCCAACTACGCGTATAGTGCCTATGCCGCATCGAAATTTGGTGTTGTCGGTTTAGCTAATGTATTACGCACCGAATACGCCCCGTTGGGCATAGGGATTTCCGCAGTATGTCCGCCGGAAGTGCCCACGCCCATGGTTGAACAGGAAATGGAAAACATGCATCCCGCATCACGTGCGTTGAAAGATGGCGCCGGTTTGGTAGAGCTTGAAGAATTAGTACCGTACGTGCTGGAAAATGCCCTACGTAAGAAAAAGTTCATGGTGATTCCCGGCATGCGCGCCCGCTTAATGTATGGATTGTCGCGACTTGTGCCGTCGTCATGGTTTCACGCCTATGCCGACCGCATTGTCAGGAACGTGTTTGCCGAGCATCCAGAGGCCGCGCGTCGTT
>JBPCXM010000522.1:0-2507 GCA_051008535.1 Pseudomonadales bacterium
GTTGTCTTGCTCCAGTCGCGTAAGAATTTTCAGCCTAGCTACCCTCGACAGGGGCCTTGCTTTGCCAAATTTAGAGAGTGGAAGAGCGGATTTTAGAGCTTTGGCCACACGCAATTTGGTTTCGCGAGTATTGAATAGTGGCGTCAGAGTCAGGGCAGCAAAATATGTTGGGGTTGAGAAGTTTTCATTGACTCTTTTTTCAGTCAGATTGGCATGAAGCTCGATCTAGCTCGCTGCGCTGAAATCGCTGATCAGGTTTTCCCGTTCGCCATTTATTAGTTCAAAAGGTCGAACCACTACATTTGACTCACCAAAAAAATTTACCAGCTTTGTTGCATATGAGAGCCACGAAATTTTCGTATAATCAATTTCGTCTAAAGTTTATTTGCAAGACGTGGTCCATATACCGGTTAACAAATTTTGCATATACAAGGACTGGAAAAATTCATCTTGCCTTCGAACATAGAGCACGACGCGAATAGAGCTAAAGAGGAACTTGGGTCTGCCATTGGAAACGTCCGGTCAAGCCTGCGATGTATGATATCCCATAGCACCCTATTTAGAATTGTTTGCACCAAGAAGCGGAGGTCAACTTGACTAATTCGACATACCACCTCCATGTAGATCCATATCGTGTAGAAGGCAGCCGCATCTATTTCAACTGGACAGTCAATCCGGAATCGGATCTATTTCGGAATCATGAGGTGTTTTTCGAGTACGCGGATGTAGACCTCGAGACAATGGGTCCTCAGACATGGTACGCGATGTTTTTCGCACATATCGCAAAAGCTGCCGATGAATCGGGAAAGAATTGGATATTCCACTTTCCGATGCCAGTAAGCGCAAATCACTTACTGCCGTGGGCCAACTATTTGGAACTAACCTAAGTACATGTCGCGCAGGATAGTCTTGCTGACACCATCGATCTAGAGGCACACGAACCGAGACGTAATTCCGAAAATAATGAAGCACCGATTGGTGTGCTGCTAGGCGGTGGCAAGCATTCAATGTTCACTCTTGCAGTACTTGGTGAAATCTACAGCCGTGAAAACGTAGTCGCAACGGTCCTGGCTCATCATCCTCGTAATTCTCTACGGCATCGGATTCGTCACCAAGACCAGCTAATTGGGCCCTTAATTGAAAAAACAGGAGTACCGTCGTTGTACCTCCAGACCAGCGTACGAAACTGCTTTCGCACGCGAGTAAACTCGCGGAGTTCCGGACTGGTCCTCTACTTCGCAACGCTGCTACCCTATCTGGTCTCTGGAGCAATCCGGACCATTACTTTTTCGTATGAACTGACGCTGTTGTATGTGCAAAATAATGCCGGTGTGCCGGTGTTTGCACATGATCGTTCCCGTTGGGAAAGCATCTCAAGGCTTGCTGATGACCTTTCGGATCTATACGCCACCCGCGTCCGAATTATCAACATCAATTCTGCATTGAGCAAACATGGAGCGTTTTCAGTGCTGGTTCGGCGATATCCTGAGTATCTCAGCGCGTTGTTTATGTGCGAGGCAACGCTGGATCGAAAAACCAAGTGGTGTGGGCAGTGCTGGAAGTGCTTTGAGTATGTGCTTATGTGCCTCAAAGAAAAAACTCCATGTGAAATCGATATAGACACTTACATCGCGGAAGCGCAATATATTCGGAACGTTTTTGAGGCCGTAAGTGGGCTGCAAAAACATGTGGATACTGGAAATCTGTGTTGGTCCGAAGCTTACGGAGGGCATCCTGTTCACTATACGACCATGTGTCACTCATTCGCCCACCTTGATATGGACTACGTCAGGACGGTAGTTTCGATCCCTACCGCGGCTAAGTTGGACTCCATGAAGAAATGGTTCGGTAACCGCTATTTTCTGCTATTTGATGGTTACGTAAAAACCAATCTTGATCGCCTGACCATCTCGAAAAAGACAGAGTTGCAGGCGCTTCTGTCCAAGACTATTTCGGCTTGTTATGACGAAAACGAGCTGTTTCTTTGCGGAGATGAGTGGGTTTCTCTGCATACCGAATTGCAGCGCGACCTTCCTGCATTACAAGCGCAAGACCTGATTGCGGATCCGGCTGCATAAGTTCTAAATTTTACAAACACTTACGATCAGAAGGCGACAATAGCTTTGTAGGTTTCACGATCTTTGGCCACTTTTTCGATAGCAGCATCCTCGGCACCGAATAACGAAACCACTTTCGGAAACGGGCGGCTGCAGTGTCGGAACCATTAGACCAGAAAAAGCAGCGTTTATCCGCGTTGCCGCGCCGCGCAGTCGCACTCACAGTATCGCCAAAGCCAGTCTGGTGATGCCCGATGGCATCAGACTGGAATTGCAGGTCGCTTTTGATCGCGGCCTTATCCGGGAGTTGATTGCCGCCGCCGGCGAACTGTAATGATTCGCCTCGATGCCATTGCGCGTGTTCATTTGTACCAGGACGCCGTCGCCATGAGGAAGTCCATTAACGGTTTAGTCTCCATTGTCGAAGCCGAGATGGCACTGGATCCCTTC
>JBPCXM010000523.1:0-6897 GCA_051008535.1 Pseudomonadales bacterium
GTGACGCGCAATATTCTCCAGTGCTACGATGGAGTTGTCGAGTGTCATGCCGATGGCAAACGCCACGCCCGCCAGCGATATCACATTAATGCTGCGGCCTGCCACCGAGAGACCGAGAAAGGCCGCCAATATGCAGATGGGAATGCCCAAGGCGCCAATCAGCGTAGCGGAAACCGAGCGCAAAAATAGTAACAGCACGACAGAGGCAAGCACCGCGCCAATACATAAGTTTTTAATCACAGTACGCACCGATTGTTCCACATAGCGCGCGTCTTCACTACGCAGTAGCATATGCAGGCCATGCGCTTTCAGTAGACCTTCATTTAAGTCTGCTGCCGCCGCAACAACGTTGCGTTTGACTTCTATGACATTGGATCCAGCTTGCTTGGTCACGGCAATACCCAAGCTGGGCTTGCCCCTCGACAGGCCGTAGGAGCGCATCTCCTCATTGCTCATTTCCGCCAAGCCGACATCTCTAAGGCGAGTAAATGCGCCATCGCGCTCGGCGATAATCAAATTGTTCAGCTGCTCCAGGTTCTGAAACCGGCCTAGCGTGCGCAGCAGGAAACGCCGCTTACCGAAGTCCATATCGCCAGCCGACACATCGCGGTTGCGAGTGCGGATGGCATTACGCACATCGATAACACTCAACCCTCGCGCGGAGAGTTCGGCGGGGTCTAAACGAATATTGATTTGCCGCTTGGCTCCACCAAACATTCGGACGGCCGAGACGCCGCTTACACGTTCCAGCCGGTTTTGAATATTGTCTTCCGCCCAGTCCATTTCGTTTTGTATGTTACGGCCGCTGTTATCAACCACACTGACGCCGAAAAACATGAACGCATTGCTGGAAAAAGAATCGGCGGTGACGCGCGGTTCGTCGACATTTTCGGGGTAGTCAGGAACTTGCGCCAACGCGTTATTGACCAGGATCAGCGCCTCATTGATATTCACCCCAAAGGGAAACTCCAGCTCTATGGTAGCAGTGCCAAAGGAGGCCTTCGAATACATGTGCTTAAGCCCGGTGATGCTGCGCAGGTACTCCTCTTGCTCCAGCAAAATCTCCTTTTCGATGTCTTGCGGGGTGGCGCCGGGCCAACGGGTTTCAACGGAGATAATTCGCGGGTCGAGATCCGGCACCATTTGAATAGGTACACGAAACACGGCGGCAAAACCAAACAGGCTGACGATAAGAATGCCGACCAGCAGCACAATGGGTTTTTCCAGCGCGAAGCGGAACACGGCGTTAACTCGAAGCCTCTATGGTAACGGACTGCCCGGCACGCAAACTTTCGTTGCCCAATATCACCACTGAGTCACCGGGTTTAAGTTGGTCAGAGCTAACTTCTATGCGATCGCCCGCGCTACGACCGACTCTCACCACTATGGGTTGCGCAATGCTGGCATTGTCAGAAGACTTAACAGCCCACACCAGCGTGCTGCCGTCCGTTCGACGTACAACAGCGTCGGCAGGCACTTGCAACACCGGTCCTGTTTGCGCAGCGCCAAGGGAAAACTCGGCGCGCACCGCCATGCCCGGCGCCAGCGACCAATCAGGATTGGGAACTTTGACGCGGGTTAAAAAAGTGCGACTGCCAGGATCACTCACCGGAACGATGCGTTCAATCGCCGCGCTGATTTTCAGGTCGGGCTGGAAATTCGGAACTAACTCTACCGCAGACCCGACATGCAACTGGCCAAAATAACGTTCGGGCACCCGTACTTCAACCAACAGGGGATTCATTTGCGCTAATCGAAACGCGGCACTATCGGCCCTTGCCCATTGGCCCGCTTCGGTTAATTTTTCTGCAACAACGCCGGCGAAGGGCGCTTTGAGCGTATGCCGTTCGAGTTGCTCTCGCTGCACCTCGCGTTGGGCATTGAGTTGTGCCGTGCGCGCTTTGTTGGCTGCCGCCTGCGCAATACGTGTCTCGTATTCGGTCTGGGAAATATTCTTGCTCTTTACCAGTTCCTTTGCTTCTCTGGCAAGCCGCGCCGCATCGCGGTAAAGGAAGTCGGCTTCTTCTTCGGCAGCGGATAGCCTTTGCAACTCCAGCCGCGCAATGCTGGCGTCAAGCTTCAATAGCGGATCACCTGTCTGTACGTTATCGCCAACGTCGACGAGTAGTTTTTCAACATAGCCATCGACACGCGTAGCAAGCGCAGAAAACTGCGGCGATGTGATGGTGCCGGACAGCGGCAATTTCTCCGTAATGGGCGCACTAACAACAGGCGCTACCAGTACTTTCATCTCCGCTGCCGTAATTGTGAAACAAGGGAGCGCTAGCACAATAATACCGACAGTTGACAGGTGCCGAGCTAGCCAGCTGTGTTTAAGCCACTTCATGAAGTCGTTGCCGTTTGCATGGTTGGAAATTCGACTACGCAACGTTTACATTAACAGAACGGGTATACTGTTTCACCATACTTGAGCAGCGAACAGCTAAGTTAACCATCCTGGATACAGCATATGGCGATCAGCGCATTTGAACTTTTCAGCATAGGCATTGGCCCATCAAGTTCGCACACGGTAGGACCCATGCGTGCCGCATTGTATTTCGCGCAGAGCCTGCAGAGCAATGGCCGCCTGCAACAGGTAGTGCGGGTCAAAGCCGAGATGTTTGGCTCGCTGGGTGCGACCGGCAAAGGCCATGGCACCCGACCCGCCGTGCTGATGGGACTTGAAGGTGAGGCGCCGGAGAATATCGACATTACAACGATGTCTGCTCGGTTGGACGCCATTCGCAATGAAAACAAGCTGAATTTGGCAGGCGTGCATGCAATACACTTTGACTATGCTGACGATCTGCTTTTTCACCGCAGGAAAAGTCTGCCTTATCACCCTAACGGCATGATCTTCACCGCATTTGATAAAGCGCAGCAGGTGATCACTGCGGCTACTTATTTTTCCGTTGGTGGCGGCTTTGTCGTTGATGAATGCGCTGCACTTGAAAATCGAATTTTTGAAGACCAAACGACTCTCCCCTACCCTTTTACTACCGGTGCGGAGCTACTGGCCTTGTGTAAAGAGCACGAAAAATCCGTCAGCGATATCATGCTGGCCAATGAGCAAGTCTGGCGCAGCGAGACTGAAATCAATGAAGGCTTGCTGCATATCTGGCAAGTCATGCAAGACTGCGTAAAAAACGGCTGCCTGAACGACGGGATATTGCCCGGCGGGCTAAAAGTAAGACGTAGGGCATCGGCGCTGTATCAACAGCTCATCAATCGCCCTGAATCGGCATTAATTGACCCGCTAGCAATCACCGATTGGGTCACACTTTACGCTCTGGCCGTCAACGAAGAAAACGCAGCAGGTGGACGTGTAGTCACCGCACCGACAAATGGCGCGGCGGGCATCATTCCTGCAGTATTGCACTATTACGTGAGATTCCACCCGGGTTCTAACGATGCCGGTATAGTGCGTTTTTTACTGACCGCGGCCGCCATTGGTATTTTGTACAAAGAGAACGCGTCGATTAGCGGTGCAGAAGTAGGCTGCCAGGGAGAAGTCGGTTCGGCTTGCTCAATGGCCGCCGGTGCCCTAACAGAAGTGCTGAGTGGTTCTCCGGAACACGTGGAAAACGCAGCAGAAATAGGCATGGAGCACAATCTTGGACTGACTTGTGACCCTATCGGCGGGCTGGTTCAAGTACCCTGTATCGAACGCAACGCCATGGCTGCCATCAAAGCCATTACAGCATCGCGTCTGGCCTTGCGTGGTGACGGCAAGCATTTTGTATCGCTTGACAAGGTCATAAAGACCATGCGCGATACCGGCCGCGATATGCAGGACAAGTACAAAGAGACGGCCAGAGGAGGTCTGGCGGTTAACGTGATTGAAGTGCCGGTTAATATTATTGAGTGCTAGTACGCCTTCAAGGTGATATTGTAGTAAACACTATCACGTCCCGGTAAAGGTCGGCGGACGCTTCTCCATAAAGGCCTGCATGGCTTCCTTAAGGTCGTTCGAATTGAGCGTGGTGACCATGGTCCAAAGCCCATTGAGAAGCAGGCTCTGCTCGGTAGTGAGGTCTTCACCCTGCTGCAAGATGAATTTTGTGCCGCGCACGGCAAGCGGCGCATTGCCAGCAATCTCTGCGGCCATACCGGACGCGGCGGCATAGGCCGCTTCTGCATCCGAATAGACATCGTTAACCAGGCCGATCTTTTTCGCACGAGCGGCGTCGATATCCTTACCCGTGTAAGCAAGCTCGGCTACGTGACCGGCAGTGACTATACCGGGCAAGCGCTGTAATGTGCCAACGTCGGCCACGATACCGATTTTCGTTTCCCGCACCCCGAAAGTTGCATCTTGCGACGCTAGACGGATGTCACAGGCTGTTGCCAGGTCCATTCCCGCACCGAGGCAATGCGAATGTATTGCGGCGATAACAGGTACCGGACATTCCGCGATTGAGGATATGGCGGTCTGAAATGCGTGGGTGATTTTCATTTGTTGTAGGCTTGCCGTCGCTCCAGAAACACCCTTCTCGACGGCGCTCCCTGCCCCAAGGTCTACGAGGTCGATGCCAACACAAAAACTCTTGCCACGTGCCGCAATTATGACCGCGCGCACAGTATCGTTATCGGCGATTGTCGCCATCGCGAGGGGCAGATCGCGCAGTATTTCCTGCGACATTGCATTGCGTTTTTCCGGGCGGTCCAACCACAATGTGGCGACATTACCATTGGTTTCGAGCGCTAAAACGGAAGATGAAAAATCCATGGGGTGCTCCTGGGTGTTTGGGGGGTCGATTGGTTTGTTGCAGGTGCCGCGAGGGTCTAGCTTTGGCGCATAAGGCTTTGCAAAATACCCTCGCAATCGCCGCTGGACATTAATAGTGGCACCGGGTAAGAAAAACTTTCTGCCAATGCAGCCTGTGTCAATGCCGGGATATCAGCTTGCTTGATAGAATCGCTAGTTGTGGGAATGCCCACTTCGCTACTCAACTGCCGCACCGCGGCAATAAACAAGCGAGCATTATCCTGTTCGCTATTACCAGTAACTGCTACATCTATTTCCGCAGCTAACCTAGCTAATGCCGGGGCAGCTTTGGGAAGTGAAAACTCTAACACATGAGGTAGCACCATGGCATTTGCCAGACCATGGGGAATAGCATAGTTGGCTCCTAACTGGTGCGCTATGGCGTGCACGCTACCCACGTTCACCTGGTTTATGGCAACCCCTGCATAAAAAGATGCAATAGCCATGGACTGCCGAACTTTAGCATCGCCGCCGTCACTACATGCCTTACGTAAATTCGCAAACACCGTTTTTACCGCCTTGCGTCCTACTTCCTTAGCGTCACCACGATCCCAAGTGCCGATATATGCTTCTATACCATGCGTTAACGCATCCATTCCAGTAGCCGCAGTAATATGAGTCGGCAGGCCGAGCATTAGCGCCGGATCCAACGCTGCGGCCAGTGGCTGCATTTTAGTGTCGCCAATTACTAGCTTTTCGTGTGTTTCACTGTTAGTGATCACCGCGCCGAGCGTCGCTTCGGAGCCGGTGCCCGAGGTCGTCGGAATAGCGTATAAAGGCGGCAGCTCGGCATCCACCTTGCCAAATCCTACCAACTTACTTAATTCGATATCGTTCGTCGCCAGAGTGGCAATTATCTTCGCAGCGTCGATGGAAGAGCCGCCACCTATCGCTAGCACCGAGTCGCAACCGTGCTGTTTGAACGCCGCCAAACCTTGATTAACAACATCAAAGGTCGGGTCCGGTAACACCTCATCAAAAATGGCGAAATCTAATTCCGCATCTTTAACACCGCAAATGGCAGTTTCAACGACTCCGAGCTCAACTAGAGGCTTGTCGGTGACCACCAATAATTTATTAACGCCACTTGCCGCGATATGGGCACCTAAATGCGTTGCGCTGCCACTACCGGCAAACACCATATAGCTTGCCCTCGCCTGTAGGTTTACCAACAAACCAATGGTTTTCATCGCAAGCCAATGTAATAAGCGCCTGACAGCTATAGGCATCGTTATTTTCCTTTAGTTTGTGTAGCAAGGCGGGCGGAGCGCCGCATCGAATAGTAGATGTAAATGTTGATTATACTACGCCAGTCAGCTTCTTCATCAGGCGGTTCATGCCGCTAATCCAGCGGTCGTAGTTCGACGTTTTACGTCGCATGTATTCCAGCACTTCTCCGTGGGTGAGAATAAGAAAGCTTTCATCTCTCAATTTTTCCACTACAATTTCCGCCAACTCTTCCGGCTCCATCATGCCGTCGACACTGGCCGCTGCTACGCTGTCATTGTCGGTCTCAGTCATTGGCGTGCGCACCGCCTGCGGGCATAGCAGAGAGACTTTAATGCCTTCGTGCGCATGATGTATCGCCAACCACTCAGAAAAACCTACCGCCGCATGCTTGGTCACGGCATAGGCCGAGCCGCCAATTTGGTTTAACAGGCCCGCAGCAGACGCTGTATTGAGAAAATAACCGCCGCCCCTCGCGACCATACGCGGCACCAAATGACGCGCAGCATACACATGAGGCATCACGTTGATATCCCAACTCAGCTGCCACTCGCTGTTAGGAGAATCCAGGTTTTCACCCAGACCTACACCGGCATTGGAGCAAAACAGGTCGATGCGGCCTACACTTGATTCAGTGTCTTCTATCACTCGCCTAATATCCTCCTCTCTGGATACGTCGGCAGTCATGGCTAAACAACCTAGCTGCTTGGCAACCGCTTTTGCATTCTCGGTATTGATGTCTACCACTATGACCTGTTTAGTACCTTCAGCAACGAAGCGAGCCGCCAAGGCTTTACCAATGCCGCTACCACCGCCAGTGATCACAGCTATTTTATCTTTCAATTCCATCTATGTTTCCTTGCTCGAATCAAAATCTTGGTTGAGTCTAGCTTGGTATCGAC